>JAQGOE010000350.1 GCA_028293725.1 Gammaproteobacteria bacterium
TTCTCTTCCGGCGGCAGCTCGAACGATTCGAAGCCGCAGCGGGCTAGCAAGAAGATCTTGTCTTGTTTGACGGCGGCGCCGACGGCGCGGAGCTCGCCTTTGAAACCAAGGCGGTCGCGGAGGAGGCGGCCGTAGCTGAAGCCGCGGCCTTCGCCGACGCCCGGAAATTCAACAGCCACCAGGGCAAGGTGGGGCAACACGTCAGACAGGCTCTCGACGCTCTCGGAAGGCGCTAGGCGCACACCGAGGCGACCAGGCCGCGCCAGCCAGGCAGCGGTGTCTTTGCGCAGCTCGGCTAGCGGCACGATCACCGCATCAGAGCCGCCATCAACCGCGGCGCCGGCCTCTCCAAAGAGGCGCCACTCGTCCGTTACGACCTCATGCCGCTTCAGAATGCGTCGCATATGCCCGCTCCTTGAACGGCTGGATGCCTACCCGGTGAACCATGTCCACGAACCGCTCGCCATCGTGCCGCGCGGCCCGATAGACCTCTACGATTCGCTCGATGGTCGCCGCGACTTCGTTCTGCGGCACCGACGGTCCAATGACTTCGCCCAGCGCGGTGAACCCGTTTACCGAGCCACCGAGCGTAATCTGGTACCACTCCTCGCCGTGCTTATCGACACCCAGGATGCCGATGTGGCCCACATGGTGGTGCCCGCATGCATTCATGCAACCTGACATCTTGATCTCGATGTCGCCGAGGTCGTAGAGATAGTCCAGGTCATCGAAGCGCTGTTGAATCTGCTTCGCGACATTCAGCGTGCCCGCGTTCGCGAGGCTGCAGAAGTCCAGTCCAGGGCAGGCGATCATGTCGGTCAGCGTACCGATGTTAGGCATCGCCAGGCCCAAGCCGCTCAGCTCCTGCCACACGAGGGGCAGGTCGTCCTGCCGCACGTCGCCGAGCAACAGGTTCTGGTTGTGCGAGACCCGGATCATGCCGAAGCTGAATCGGTCGGCGAGTGCCGCCACCGCGTCCATCTGGTCCGAAGTGATGTCGCCGGGGTTTTCACCATGGCGCTTCAGGGAAACGAACACCGCGCGGTACCCGGGAACCTTGTGCTCACGCGTGTTGTATCGATACCAGGCCTGGAACTCCGGCGTGCGGCCTGCCGCGGCGTCGATGTTCTGGAGGTCTTCGTAGGCGGGCGGCACGAAGTGCGAGCGCACGCGATCGACTTCGGACGCTTCGAGTCTCGGCCCGTAGACGCGCGCGGCTTGCCATTCCGCCTCGACCTGTTCGCGGAAGCGCTCGATGCCCACCGACTTGACGAGCACCTTGATGCGCGCCTTGTGGATGTTGTCGCGCCGGCCGTAGCGGTTGTAAACGCGCAGGACGGCTTCCAGGTAGGAGAGCAGGTCCGGCAACGGCAGAAATTCGCGGATCACCTGTCCGATGATGGGCTGGCGGCCCAGGCCACCGCCGACCAGCACTTCGAAGCCGATCTGACCCTGCGCGTCGCGCTTCAGGTGGAGACCAACATCGTGTACCTCGGAAGCTGCACGGTCCTCCGGCGAGCCGGTGACCGCGATCTTGAACTTCCGCGGCAGGTATGTGAATTCGGGATGGTGCGTCGACCACTGCCGCAGGATCTCGCAGTAAGGACGCGGGTCATCGACCTCGTCCTTCGCAATGCCGGCCATGTGATCGGCGGTGACATTGCGAATGCAATTGCCGCTCGTCTGGATCGCATGCATCTGCACCGTGGCGAGATGCTCCAGGATATCGGGAACATCGGCCAGGTTCGGCCAGTTCAGCTGCAGATTCTGGCGGGTCGTGAAGTGACCGTAGCTGCGATCGTAGCGACGGGCCACCTCGCCCAGCTTGCGCAGCTGACCCGAGCTCAGCAGTCCATATGGGATCGCGATGCGTAGCATCGGCGCGTGCCGCTGGATGTAGAGACCGTTACGCAGGCGTACGGCCTTGAACTCATCTTCGGAGAGCTCCCCGGCGAGGAAACGCCGCGTCTGGTCGCGGAATTCCGCGACACGCTCGTTCACGAAGGCCTGATCCAGGTCATCATATCGGTACATAGCCGAGGACTATATGCGGCCGCCCCGGACGCTCTAAATACCGTGTGGTTGTGTAGGTGTCTCCGGTGGTTATGAGACGGTGACAGCGGCTGGCCGCCCACCCAGGGCTATGCAAGACTAGCTGCATTAAAAAGGGGCATTCCGTGGCAGGACTTTATTTCGAGCAGTTCGAGGCCGGACAACGTTTCGACCACCTGGTACGGCGAACGGTGACCGAGACCGACAATCTCCTCTTCAGCGCACTGACCATGAACCCGGCCGCCCTACATTTGGATGCCGAGTACTCGAAGACCACGCCCTACGGCGAGCGAGTCGTGAACAGCGTCTTCACCTTGGGGCTGCTCGTCGGGCTCACCGTGTATGACACGACCTACGGCACGACCTTGGGCAACCTCGGGTGGGACGAGGTGAAGTTCCCCCGCCCAGTGCTCATCGGCGACACCATACATGCTGTCACGACCGTCGTATCCAAGCGGGAGAGTCAATCGCGACCCGACTCGGGAATCGTCATTTTCGACCAACGGGCCTACAACCAGCGTGACGAGGAGGTGGCCTCCTGTCGTCGTGCCGCGCTCATGATGAAGCGGCCACAAACATGAGGCGCAGTGAATGAGATCATTCCTGTTCGTGCCCGGGGACAGTGAGCGCAAGCAGTCAAAAGCTCTTGCCACAGCCGCCGACGCGCTCATTCTCGATCTCGAGGATTCCGTCGACGTCACGCAGTTACCGACAGCTCGAGCTCGCGTCCATGAACTGCTCCGGTCGCGACCGGAGCGAACGCGGCAGCAACTCTGGGTGCGTGTGAACGCGCTATCGAGCGGATTGCTTCTCGAGGATCTTGCGTCCGTCATGGCCGATGCGGCTGAAGGAGGTCCTGACGGGATCGTTCTCCCTAAGGTTTCCGACCCTGCCGAGGTGGAGGAGGTCGCTCACTACCTCGCCGCCTTGGAAGTGCGTGGTGCCCGGCCTCTCGGCTCCACGCGTCTCATGGTCATCGCCACCGAGACGCCGCGCGGTCTGTTATCACTCCCGAGCTATCCTGCGAAAGTGGCAACTACCGCTACTGTCGCACAGAGGCTCACCGCACTGACCTGGGGCTCAGAAGATCTGGGCGCGGCGTTGGGTGTCATTGCGAGGACCGACAGCCGCGGCGCTATGACACATCCATTTCAGCTCGCGCGCACATCGTGTTTACTGACTTCCAGCGCACTCGGCGTGCAGGCGATCGACGGCGTGCATATCGATTTCCGCGATAAGGAAGGGCTCGCTCGCGAGCTCGATGCCGCACGCCGCGATGGGTTCACGGGCAAACTCGCGATCCACCCGGATCAGATCGAGGCGATCAACACAGCGTTCAGTCCCACCGAGGCTGAGATCGCCCGAGCGCGAAGTGTCATCGCAGCGTTCGCGGCAGCTCCCGGCGCGGGGGTCGTGAGCCTCGATGGGCAGATGGTCGACCGCCCACATCTCGTCCAGGCGCGACGCGTTCTGGAAGCTCTCGAAATCGACGAGACTCCAACAGAAACCCGCTGACTTTACAATGGGTTACGGCAGAAGTCTCATCGAGATTCGAACCTGCTTCAGGTGGTGAGAGCCTCGCTGCGGTTTGGCGCACCGGCCACCGCGACGACCGAGTTGGCAGGGGCGGCCTGGTGGGCACTCTGCAC
>JAQGOE010000003.1 GCA_028293725.1 Gammaproteobacteria bacterium
GCGCCTGATCTCTTTTATGAAAACTGGGACACCTTCACCTGGAACCTGGGGACATGGCTCGCTGCCACCGTCGTCGACGCCGAGGCCAACGCCGGGGTGGGGACGGGCGGCAACTCATCCGGGACGACAGTTGCCGACATCCACGCTCGACTGCACGATCCGGAGGCCGCCGAACTAGCACTGAAGACGACGAAGGAAGATCCCCACGATGCGACCATCGGCGCGCTGACTCACTTCGTGCACGGCCGACTAGCGGCCGAAGCCGGCGATGCGGTCAGAGCTGCGACCGAGATGGAGGCGTTCGGAGCCGCCTACGCAGATCCCTTCGTAGCCACCAGTGCGCCCGGCTACAACTGCTGGATCGCGCCCGCTGAGGAAGCCGGGGGACACCCGGACAGGGCCGATGCAGTGCTCAAGAAAGCCGGCACATTCGTGGATTGCTACCGCTTCCGCGCCGACATCCTCGATGGCCGCGGCGACTGGGTGGGGGCGCAAAAGGCGTATGCGGACGCAGTGGCGCTCGCCCCAGATCTTCCCGCTGCGTATTTTTCCTGGGGCGTTGCACTCCTCAGGCATGGGGATCTCGACGGTGCGGTGGCGAAACTCAAGGAGGCGAACCGCAATGGTCCGCACTGGGCAGATCCCCTGAAGGCGTGGGGCGATGTCCTCGTGAAGCGCGGTCAGGCAAAAGAGGCGGTCGTCAAATACGACGAGGCGCTCAGGTATGCACCCAATTGGACGAGCCTCACAGCGGCGCGCGTGTCGGCGGCGAAGCAATAGACTTGAGAGACGACCGTCAACTGGGGCCGATAGCACCATTTCGCCGCTGCGGGTGTAATGGCGCCAGCCGATCTATGCGGACGCAATCTCTCCGATTCGAAAGTCCGGCTTCAGGAGCTTCCAGTGCGCGGTGAGCATCTCCTTCTGCGCATCAGCCATGGGTAAGACGGTCAGTTGCTGGGGCCACAACGAGCGGGCCTTGTCCAACGCATCCTCGAGGTGAGGCTTGATCGCCCGCCACGGAATATCGGCGTGCTCGGCCCAGGACTGGAAATGACTCCAGTCGACTTCATACCAGTCGTGTGTCTTGCCCAGGTTGAGCGCGAAGTGCCGTTCGTTCTCGATGTAGGCACGTGTGAACACAATGTCGTAGGCGGGGGCGAGTTCGGGAGTCATTGCGTCCGGATAAATGAGACTCCAGTTCTTCAAGTGCGCATCCCCGTTCGCGAGCAGGATGTTGTTCACTTCGCCGGATGGCGTGGGAGGTCTCCTACGTTATGTCACAGAGCAGAGGTCGTGATGAGTGGAGACAGCCGACTAACTCGACACAATGCCATGCAGGCGGATTGGTTCCTATTCGTGAGCGGTAGCCCGGCGAAGGTTGGGTTTCCGCTGCCCGGCGGCGGCCTCGCGGTCGTTCATGAGGGAGGGCGATGAGCCATCCGGATCGTACTTTAGCGCGACAGGCTCCAGTCAACATACGCGAATGAGTTGCGCCGCTCTCGATCCGCATACGGCACGCAAGCTGCTGATTGCGGCCATGGATCGACCTAACATCGTCGTGATTGGCGGCTCGGCCGGCGCACTGGAGCCGTTGCAAGAGGTCGTCGCCAGCTTGCGGGAAAAGTGGGCTATCGCCGTCTTCGTGGTGATTCATGCGTGGCCTGACTCTCCCGGCGAACTCGTTCCACTGCTCGCGCGGGCCGGATCGCTGCGAGTCAAAAGCGCCCAGGATCGTGATCCGATCACGCGAGGCACCCTGCTGGTCGCACCGCCTGACCAGCATCTGATCCTCAAGAACGGCTTCGTACGGGTGACGCGCAGCCCTCGTGAGAACCTGTGGCGGCCGGCCGTCGATGTCCTGTTCCGCTCAGCGGCAGTCGCCTACGGGGCGCAAGTGATCGGTGTGATCTTGAGCGGGGCGCTGAATGATGGTAGCGCCGGAGGGCGTGCCATCAAGCGCTGTGGTGGCACGGTTATCGTGCAGTCACCGGAGGATGCGAGATTTCCCGACATGCCTCGTGCGGCGGTACGTGCCACTCCTGTTGACTATGTCATCCCGCACAAAGCGATCTCGGCGGCCATCCACGAAGTACTGGCTCGAACTCCGACGGAATCACCCTTGGTGCCGCATGATCTGGTAGCGGAAGTGCAGTTCGCGGAAACCCGATCCTTCCCATTGCACACACAGGCCCGCGGGCCAGGTGAGGTTGACAGTCGGGAAGCCGCCTTATGGGCAGCGATCCGCCACTTCGAGCAGCGTGCCGACTGGCACTCGACTTTGGCTTGCGAGCAGCAAGCACGAGGACATACGCGTGCTGCCCTGATTTATGGCGATCGTGCCCGCGAGGCTCAGGCACATGCTTTTGAGTTGCGGAAACTTCTCTTCAGAGCATTTCCGGTCGTCGTCGCGTGAAGCTCACGTCGGCCCGTCCTCGCCAGTGACCGAACCGTCAGCCCTGTTGGCGATCTCTTCCAGTACAGAGATGAGCCGCTCCGGCGCCACTGGCTTGGGCAAGTGCTCGTCAAATCCTTCAGCCAGAGCGCGTTCGCGATCCTGGCGCCCGGCGAAGGCCGTGACAGCGACGGCGGGCACGCGCCGGGCTGATGCTGTTTGTTCATGCTCCCGGATGATGCGCACCAGGCTGTAGCCATCCTCTCCCGGCAGTCCAATATCGCACAGGATCAGGTCTGGAGGGCGCAGGGTATAGGCCTCAACAGCGCCGGCCACGGAGGCAGCAACCTGGACCTGCGCGCCAGCGGCCTCGAGGAGTCGGCGGACGGCAGCGCTGGTCGCTGCTTCGTCTTCGACAACCAGGATCGCAACTCCCCGCAAACCGCGCGAAGGCGACGCGGTTCTACTGACTTCCGGGCCGTCGGTCGGAACATCACGCGCCAGAGGTATTCGCGCGGTAAATGTGGCGCCTCGACCTTCCCCCGCGCTCTCGGCGCGAATCGTGCCCCCATGCAACTCGATGAGCTCTCGAACGATGGATAACCCCAGCCCCAGGCCTGCATGTTGACGTGTCGTCACCCGTTCGGCCTGACGAAAGCGCTCGAAGGCATGCGGCAGGAAGTCCTTCCGGATGCCGATTCCGGAGTCGCTCACGATCAACTCAACGACATCCGCGCTGCGGCTGAGCTGGACGCGGATCTGCCCTCCTGAAGGGGTGAATTTCAGGGCATTACTCAGCAGATTAGCAACCACCTGCTGAAACCGCTCCGGATCGACCCGTACGATGCCGACGTCTGCATCGAGCCGGGACTCGACTGCGATGCCGCGACTGGTCGCGCCCGGACCTACCGCGTCGACGCAGGATTGAACGACCTCCACCAGAGCGACGGGGCGCAAATCCAGGCGCAGCTTGCCGGCCGCCATGCGCGACACATCCAACAGATCGTCGATCAACGCCTGTTGCGAAAGCACGGCTCGTTCCATGGCCTTCAACCCTCGGACCACCTCTTCCCGGGGCAAATCTTCGCTCTCCAACAGCCGCAGCCATAGACCTATCGTATTGAGGGGAGTCCGCAGCTCATGGCTGACGGTCGAGATAAACTCATCCTTGGTGCGGTTGGCTCTTTCCGCGCTCGTGCGCAGCGCCTCGGAACTCTGCAGAGCCTGTTGCAGTTCCTCCTGCGCCCGGCGCAGTTGGGTGTAATCCCGCATGATCATGGCGAAGCCGCGCGGCACACCGCTCGGGTCGTGCACTGGGGTGAGGGTGCCACTGGCCCACAAGCGGCTGCCGTCGCGACGAACGTGGGTGCGCTCCCCTGCAGCCCGCCCGGTCTCCAGCGCCGTTCGCATCTCCCGTTCCGGAATGTCGAGCGCGCGATCTTCCGGGGTAAAAAGAAGTGCCATGGGGCGGCCCAAAGCCTCGGCCTCGCTCCACCCGAGCATCCGCTCGGCGCCCGTGTTCCACGTCGTGATGCGACCTTGCATGTCGGCGAGGAAAATCGCGTAGTCGCGCGCACTCTCGATCAGGAGTCGAAAGCGCTCCTCACTCTCGCGCACGGCAGTTTCCATCCGCTTGCGCTCGGTGATGTCGAAGAAGGTCGCCACGGCGGCGATCATTTCGCCCCCGACGTTATAAATCGGCGCCGCACTAACGCTCACCGTGCCACTCACCCCGTCGGAGCGAGCGAAAGTGATCTCCTCGTCGTTCGTGCGACTTCCCGACACGAGGGTCCTGGCCAAGGGCCACTGCTGGGTCTGATACGGCTGCCCTTCCGCATCGAAGCCTCTGAACGTCGCTGTCGCCGCGGCCCATTCGGCGCCGATGTACTGCAACGGATAGGGTTGGCCGAACAGCTCGGCGGCGCGGCGATTACCATACAACAGCCTGCCCGCGGGCGCGTCGACCAACAACATCGCCGCCGGCATCTGCTCGAGGGCGGCCGACAACCGGGCCTGCGCGGCCTCGACCTGCTGTTCTGCCCGCTTGCGTGCCGTGATGTCGAAAAATGTGATGACGATGCCATCGATGCGGTGATCCGTCGTCCGATAGGGCAACGTGCGCCGCAAATACCAGGCGCCACTATGGCTGCTCATCTCCGCCTCGGAGGGCAGCAGTGTCGAGAGCACCTGGCGCGCATCCTCCAACAAATCGCCCTTCGTGAGTTTCGGGGCGAAGTGGGCGATCGGCCGGCCGATGTCGGTGGGAAGCAGTTCCAGCAGATCGCTCATCGCGGGCGTAAAGCGCCGCACGCGCAGCTGCGTATCCAGGAACACTACGGCGATGCTGGTGCTGCTCCACAAATTGGACAGGTCGTTGTTGGCAGCCTCGATCTCGCCGATCTTGGTCTGCAGTTGAGTATTCGCCGCGATCAATTCCTCGTTGAGTGACTGCAGCTCCTCCTTGCTCGATTCGAGCTCCTCATTGGCACTCTGCAACTCCTCGTTGATCGAGATCACTTCCTCGTTCGAGGCCTTCAGCTCCTCGTTGTTCGACTGGAACGCCTCGCTCACGCTCTGCAGCTCACGCCGCGCGGCCCGCAATTCGACCTCCAGAAGCTGATCCTCCTCAGAATGGATCAGGCGCAGAAGGGAGATGGGGTTTGCGGTCCCGGCTCCGGGCGCGCCTTGCGACTGCGAAGGCGGGTCGATGGCTTCAAAACTCACCCTGAAGTATTCAGGTGTCGGACCCATCCGAAGCGGTGCCGCGCTGACATCGACCCGAAGGGTTATCGCAGCGTTTTCGAGGGTGCCGTCGGTTACCCTGACGGCGCCGTCCTCGGTCGTCGCTCGCCGCAACGCTTGTCGTACCGCAGGGCGCAACGTCTCGTGCAGAACCTCAAACAGATCCAGCGTAGGCTCGCCGATGGGTGTTATGAAATACGCCCGGGTATCCCCATGGTAGTAGACGATACGATCGCTACGATCCACCACCACAGTCGGAGGGCCGAACTGCTCGAAGAGGGCTTGCTGGATGGCAATCGTGGTGGCGGAGCGCTGGGGGCTTCTGAGCACGAGCGCCTCCAAGCGCTGGGTTTCGGCGAGCCCATAGACGGAAGCTCGCGGTAGCTCAAGCAATCGATGGGCCCGGTTGCTCTCGCGCCGATAGATGCGCCACTTCAGATTGACCGTCCCGAACAGCTCCTTGACGGTGCCTCCAGCGTCGGCGGTTCCCAGCAACAGATAGCCACCGTCGCGCAGGGCGAAATGCAGCAAGCCCAGCACATGCATCTGCACGTCCGGCTCCAGATAGATGAGCAGATTGCGGCAGGTACACACGTCAACCTTGGAGAAGGGTGGATCGCGCAGCACGTCCTGCGGTGCGAACACCACGGTGTCTCGGATCTCCTTCTTGATGCGGTAAGTGTGCTCGTCCTTGTCAAAGAAACGCGTCAACCGCTGCGGCGAGACCTCACCTTCTATGCCGCCCGGGTAAATCCCCGCGCGTGCCACACTCAAGGACTTTTCCGCCGTATCGGTGGCAAAAATCTTGACCTGGATGCGCTTGCCGAGCCGCTCGATCTCCTCGTGAACCAGCATCGCCAGCGAGTAGGCCTCCTCGCCACTTGAACAGGCGGTCACCCAACCTCGGACGGGAGCATCCGAACTCCACTCCTCGATCAGAGGGCGCACTGCCGAGAGACGTAATGCTTCCCACGCCTGTGGATCGCGAAAGAAGCCTGTCACGTTGATGAGGAGATCGTTCGCGAGCGCACGCACCTCATCTGCATCTGCCTGCAGGCGTCTCAGATAATCCTCTAGCGTATGGGCTGCGGCGAGACCCATCCGACGCTGAATACGCCGCAGGATGGTCGGCTTTTTATAACCGCTGAAGTCATGTGCGGTACGCTGGCGAAGCAGGGAGAATATCTCCATCAAGTGAGCCCGATCGGCCTCCAAAGCCTCCTTCGCAGCCTCCATGCTGGCGCGCTCGGCGCCTGCGTACGGGTTTTGCAGATATTGAAGGATAAGCGCGGGGATTTTTCCCGGCGGTAGCACCGCGTCGGCGTAACCGGCTTGAATGAGACTCTGGGGCATGGAGGCGAATTCGGCGGTTTCGGGCGTCTGAGCAATGCATAGGCCGCCGACGGCCTTGATAGCCTGCGCACCCGCTGTGCCGTTCATGCCAGTGCCGGATAGCACGACCGCGATGGATTTCTCCTGCTGCTCCCGGGCGAGAGAGCGCAAGAAGTCATCGATGGGCCGGCGATGGCCCCGCGCTTCGATGGAATCCCCCAGCTCGAAAGCTCCGTTAGACAAAGTGAGCGTGTAGCCGGGACGAATGACGTAAACGTGATTGGGCTCGATCGGCTGGGACTGGTGGATCTGATGCACCGGCAGCGTGCAGTGTCGGGCAAGGATCTCCGCCATCGCGCTCTCGCGGTCCGGGGGCAGATGCTGGACCACTACAAAAGCAATGTCAGGTTGTGGAATCACGGCCTCGAAGAAGGCCTTGAGCGCATCGATTCCGCCGGCGGACGCCCCGATACCGACCACGGGAAAAGGCAAGCGCGCCCGGCCCACAAAGTCGACCGGCGCTGTCAGTCCTGGCGATCCATCCGGCTCCGAACGCGGACTTTCGTCGGGTGCCTCGGCACTCACCCGCAGCGCACCTCGAATGTCGCGGCCATTGATCTCAGTCGCGCGAGCGAGAATAGAGCCGGGTCTGCGGCGGCTGAGCGTCTCATGCGGGGATTCTCCAATATGCGGAAAAGTCGCGAAACGGCCGACGCCCAGCGCGGAGGCATCCTATCCCGACAGCCCCGATGCGCTCCGCACCGACCCTCAAAGGGTTAAATGTTATCAGCCGGAAGACAGGCGAGGATTATTATTGCTCCGCTGTGGCTACTTGTGTTCGTCACGTGCCGGTCGAGCAAGGCGGCAAGCCGCCCCCTGCGGGAGAGAGGGTATTCTAACAGCCGCTACAGGAACCCTGCCATCAAACGTCGCGGTGGCTTAGCGGCCCAAGGGGCGATGCCGCGGCTCACCACTCCTCGCCGCTGACGTGATCCCTGACTTGGCAATAACGTTCGCCAAAGAAGCCAGGTGCTTGGGAGGGCCGGATCACGCATTTATGGGTCTTCCGGCATAACCTATATCCCGTTCTGCGCCTTCTCCCGGTGGTGTGGAATAGATAGCCTCGGCGCAATCGAAGCGATCGAGAGGCGGAAGCGGGAGTGCGGGTGAACAGTCTTTCTGCCCGGTTGGGAAACATCCTTGCCTATCCGGCTGTTCAGTGGCCGGGTCGCGTACTTACCTTAAAAGTGACAGAGTGTCGCGCGTTCGCGCGGCGCATGCCCTTCACCGCGGTGACGAGTTGTTCGGATTGAAGAGGATTACGGTAATCAACATCGACGGCGCCCAGAACGATCGTGCCGTCTGTGCCGATCAGATACGTCGCCGGAATGGGGACCAACCATTCACCTGCTGTGGAATTGCGGGGCGGCGCATAACCGCGCTCGATGTAAATGGGTCGCAGTTGTGCCGGCAGGGAGTAAGCGACTCCGTAGGCGACCGCAACCTTCATGCCCTCGTCGATCAGTGTTGGGAATGGAAGGTGCATAGCCTCCACTCGAGCGGCAGCGAGGAATCGTGGTGAGGGTGGCGGAGCTATCACCACAACCCGAGCACCGGCGGCTCGAAGATTGTCGTGAGACACTGTCAGGTCGGCCAAGCTGTTCTGGCAGTACGTACACCAGGAGCCACGAAAGAAATGGACGATCGCCGGCCCCGTGCCGATGAGCTCCTGGAGGGTGACGTGTTGCCCGCCATACTCGCGAAGGCGGAAGGGTGGCGCCATCGAGCCGGCTCGCAGCGCCCGGTTTGCAAGGGTTGCCGCCTCCAGGGCCACCGCCACGATCCGGTCGGTATCCAGTTCCGGAGGGGTCGGCAGACTTGGCTCGATCTCGGGCATATCCGCCTCCATGGGTTCGCTACAGGCGACTGGAAGATATCCATTCGACGGCGAGCGCAGTAGGGGGCAGATGGGGATATGGCTTATGCCAAAGGCTTCGAGATCGATACCTGAAAATATTGATTTATTTATTCCATTTTATCGAAATAGGGCGCACAACGGCGTGTGGCCTATCTCATTGGAGGGCTAAATGGACCGACTCACGGCATTGGAGATGTTCGTGCGTGTTGTCGATACCGGCTCGTTTTCGGCGGTGGCGCGCAACCAGGAAATCGGTCAGCCAGCAGTATCCAAAGCGGTTGTCCAGCTCGAAGAGTGGCTGGGCGTAAGTCTGCTGATGCGGTCAACGCGCAGCGTGGTCCCGACCGAGGCCGGTCGGACCTTTTATGAGCATGCGAAGCGGACGATCGAGGAGGCTCATGAGGCCGTACTCGCGGCTCGCGGGAGTGCACACGGACTCTCAGGCAAGCTTCGAGTGTCGACATCGGTTTGCTTTGGGCGACTGCACGTCATCCCTAACTTGTCGGCGTTCCTGGCCGAACACCCTGACCTCGATATTGAACTCGTCCTGGACGACCGGCACTTGGACCTGGTCAACGAGGGTATCGATGTTTCGCTGCGAATGGGTGCCATGCCGGATTCGAACATGACCGCGCGCCGTATCGCGGAAGGTCGTCGTATTGTCGTGGCCACTCCTGCGTATCTTCAGCGGCACGGAACTCCCACGTCCCCAGGCGATTTGGTCAGCCATCAAGCGGTGATTTATACCCCGGGCGGCGGAGGCGCGCCTTGGACGTCTTGGACTTTTCGCAAGGCCACTGCGGAAGTGTCGGTGGTTCTGCGAGGGCGGTTGAAAGTAACCGCGGCGGAGGGGATACGGGAGGCGGTCAACAGTGACCTGGGATTGGCGGTGTCTTCAGAGTGGAATTTCTCTCCTGAGCTGCGGTCCGGAAAGGTTGTCGAGGTTTTGCCGGACTGGTCCCTACCGCTGACCAATCTATCCGCCGTTTACCCAACGGGCCGCCTGGCAAGCACTAAAGCACGCCTATTTGTCTCGTTCGTGGAGCAGTACATGGGCGTCATGAATTCGGTTTCGCGTGAGCCAGAGCGCGCGCTGACTCAAAGCGTTCAGGCAGGGGCCGGGCGTCACACCCAACAAGCTCGTCAGGCTGCAGTCGTCGCCGATCGCTAATACCGCAGACCTCGCACCGCGTAGCGACCGGCGACCTTGACGCTCGCCCTCACGCACTAATGCTTGCCCTCCCAGAAACCAACTCATACCATCTGCGCAGAGCGCCGGTGTCCGTCGGGATCGGCAGGTTGAGCGCCTTTGTCGCGAAATCTATCGTGACGACCGCGGTAATGTCGGCGACGGAGAACTTGTCTCCGGCGACGAAGGGACTCGACGCCAAGCGAGCATCGATGTCACGGTAGAAGTTTCCTACTCGCAGGCGCCCACGCTCAACGAGTGCGGGAATCTGTTCGTAGGCGTGTGGTCCGGCGATCGCGCGTTGCTTGAGGCTCGCCGCGCCATTGCGGACAGCTTCCATGACTGGCGCGAAGCCCTCGAGCTCCATCTGCCGCTCCCACATGGTGGTGAGCGCTTTCTCCGCCGCTTGAGTCCCGTACAGCGGCGGCTCGGGATAGACGTCCTCCAGGTATCGCAAGATGGCCGGGACTTCGCCGATCGCGGTGCCGTCCGCGAGCACCAGGGTGGGGACCACCCGCCGCGGGTTGATCGCGGTATAAGCTTCCGAGAATTGCTCCTTCGCGCCCAGATCGACTGGCACCATCGGCATACAGATGCCTTTCTCGGCCAGGAAGATTCGTACACGTCGCGAGTTCGGTGAGCCGTTCGACTGATACAGTTTAAAATCGTTGGCTTTCATGGAGGGATTTCCTTTCAGCGGTGTCAACCGGCGCTCTTGCCGCCGTCAACACTGAGAATCTGACCGGTTACAAACGAGGCATCGCTCGAGGCAAGGAATAGGATGGCTCGCGCCAACTCGTCCGGCTTGCCGAGGCGCTTCATGGGAACGACGCTCCTCATGTAAGCCTTTCCGGCTTCGCCGCCAGTGAAGCGGTCGAGCATGCCGGTATCGGTCGGCCCGGGCGCTACGGCATTGACGCGGACTCCGCTTTCGGCAACTTCCAGCGCCACCGACTTAGTCAACCCTTCCACGGCATGCTTGCTCGCGGCGTAGATAGAGGCTCCGGCGGCTCCCTCATGACCGTAGGTCGAGGAGATGTTGATGACGCTGCCGGCTCCTTGCGCTCGCATCACCCGGATTTCATGCTTCAGGCTTAGAACGACCCCGAGTACGTTCGTGTCAAATGTGGCCGCATAGCTTTCGGCCGTCTGATCTGTGACCGCGCCGGGTTTCCCTTCGGTGCCTGCATTGTTGATCGCGACGTCCAAGCGGCCAAAGCGCTTGACGGTGCCGTCGACGAGCTGACGAACATCTTCCTCCTGACGAACGTCGGCGCGAATGAATTCAGCTTCCGTGCCGAGCTTCCGTAACTCGGAAACGAGGGCTTGCCCCGCCTCCTCGCCGCGGCCGGACACGACGACGCGCGCATTCTGTTTAGCGAAGGCGAGGGCGGCGGCCCGGCCGATGCCGGTGAGGCCGCCAGTAATCAGGACAACGGGAGTAGTCATTTGAGAATTCCTCTTTACGCGCGGCTCGTGCCGCGTGATGGTGATGCTGGCTCGAGGGCTCGACTCATGCTCAAGACGCATTGCTTGAGTCGCATCGGAGCGTCGCTAAACCCTGTAAACCGTGGCGCTAATGTAGGTGGGGCTGGCGAAAATTAGAAAGACTTTGTATGGTGCATGAGATACTTCAAAGGTATGGCTCGGTGAAATATGGAGCTCCGGCACTTACGCTACTTCATTGCTGTCGCAGAGGAGGGCAACCTCACGGTGGCGGCCGAAAAGCGACTTTTCACGGCGCAACCTTCGCTCAGTCGCCAGATTCGCGATCTCGAGCAGGAAGTGGGTACCGCCCTTCTCATTCGCGGAGCCCGGGGAGTCGAGCTCACTGCGGCCGGCCGGGTGTTTCTCGACCATGCGCGGATCGCGCTGCTGCAGGTCGAAGCGGGCGCGGAGGCGGCCCGGCTCGCCGCGCAGCCACCGAAAGCCTCGTTCGTCATCGGATTCCTGACCGGCTACGAAATGGAATGGTTGCCGACGTTAATGTCAATTCTTCGTGAGGAACTGCCTAACATCGAGGTCGTCGTACGCAGTGAACAATCACCCGACCTGGCGAACGCGCTCATGCGCGGGAGACTCGATGTCGCGTTTCTACGTCGCGAGGAGCGCGTGTCCGGGTTGGTGTACAAGTTGCTGCGGCGGGAGGCGTTGATCGTAGTCATGCCCGCGAATCACAAGCTGGCTGCGCGCAAGACGGTCCGCCCGAGCGATCTGGTTGACCAGACCCTGATAGGCGTCCCCAACTCGAATTCGCCCGTGCTGCGCGCGGTGACCGATCGGTATGGGAAGCAAGTGGGCATCGATCTGACGCCGGACCACGAAGCGCTCAATCCGGCAGTGGCAATTTCGCTCGTCGCCTCAACGGGCGGAGTGGGCCTGCTGCCGCTCTACGTGCGTAACATGCTGCCCCCAACCGTGATCAGCCGGCCCCTCGACGGCGCGCCACCGATGATTGATCTGGTTCTAGGCTACAACCAGTCCAACACGTCGCCGCTCCTCAAAACACTGCTCGGCAAGCTCGACCAGCTCAAGTTTCGAGTCGAGAAGCGGGGCGACGCATGAAGGACGGCAGCACTCCACTCGTCAGATGATCGCTAGGCTTCTTTGACCTGCAAGCCGAGGTCCATGAGGGATTGCCGGGCATCGCCGAATAACATTGAAGTCTTGGGATCGACGAAAAGATCATTCTCCACGCCGGAGAAGCCTTTGCCTTTGCCTCGTTTGAGTACGAGGACGCTCTTCGCGTCGGTTACCTTTAAGATCGGCATTCCAAAAATCGGTGACGCCGGATTGGTGCGAGCGGCAGGATTGACCACATCATTCGCCCCCACAACGATGGCGACATCGGTTTCGACAAACCGCTCATTGATCTCGTCCATGTCGATGAGTTTGTCGTAGGGAACGCCAGCCTCGGCCAGGAGGACGTTCATGTGTCCTGGCATCCGCCCGGCGACAGGGTGGATCGCGTATCGAACATCGCCGCCGCGCTTTTCAATCAAGTCCCCCAACTCGCGAATCTGATGCTGTGCCTGCGACACAGCCAGTCCATATCCCGGAACCATGATGACGCGCTCGGCGTAGGCGAGGCGCAACGCGGCGTAGGCGAGGCGCAACGCGGCGTCCTCGGCGGTCGTGGAGGACATTTCCCCCCCTGCGGCCGTGGCGACGGCTGTGTCAACGTTCGGTGAGCCGAATGCTCCGAACAGCACGTTCGCGAAGGACCGGTTCATCGCCTTGCACATCGCGATTGCGAGGATGAAGCCACTCAGACCGTCCAGGGCGCCGACAATGATCAGGATATTGTTATCAATGGCGAAGCCAGTCGCGACGGCGGCCAGTCCCGCATACGAATTCAGCAGTGACACGACGACCGGCATGTCCGCCCCGCCAATCGGCAGTACGAAGAGGACGCCCAGAAGACCGGCGACGGCCACCATGGTGCCGAAGACCACTACTTGGGTGGGAACAGCTATCAGCCATACCAGGCACCAGCAGCCGACGGCGAGTAGCAGGAGATTGATGGTGTTTTGGCCTCGGAAGACCAAAGGGCGTCCCGGCAGTATTTCCTGCAGTTTACCAAACGCGATCAAACTGCCGGTGACCGTCAAGCCGCCGAAGAGGACCTCGAGGCCGAGCGCCGCCACGTTCGCTCGAACGAGCGAGCCACTGGACAAACCATTACCGTATTCGCCGACGCCCACCAGCGTCGCGGCAAGTGCTCCGAACGCATGGCTGAGCGCGATACGCTGAGGCATCGCGGTCATGGGGACCCACATGCCAAGGGGATATCCGGCTATCGCACCAACAGCCGCGCCCACGACGATCCATTCATAAGAAACGATACGGGTCTGAAAGAGGGTTGCGATGACGGCGACAGCCATCCCGAAAGCGGCCAATTGCATACCGCGCCTGGCGCTGTCGGGGCGCCCCAATGCGCGCAGGGCGGTGATGAACAGGAATGCCGCGAGCAAATAAGCGAGTTGGATGAATGTCTCTATCATGACTTCACTGCGCTGGGAGCGCCACTTTCAGCCTCGGCCGCTGGCGCGGTTTTGGTGCGCTTGAACATCGACAGCATCCGATCGGTGATCAGAAAGCCGCCAACGATGTTGGCCATGGCGCATGCAACGGCGATCGTGCCGAGAATCGTTGCCAGAACGCCGTCGCCACTGCCGGCCAACACTAATGAGGCGACGAGGGAAATGCCGGAGATCGCATTGGTCGCGGCCATCAGCGGCGTATGCAGCAGCGGTGGTATCCGGTTGATGGTTTGGACACCGACGAAGCCGGCGAGCATGAAGACGAATAGCTGGATAACGGTCGTTGTTGCCATTGCGGTCGCTCAGGCTGCCACTACGGACAGGCGTGTCGCACGTTGCCCCGCAAGCAACGCACCGCTGATGGGATCTGATGCGTCGAGGTTCAGCCGGCCCGACCCTTCCAGGAGATAAGCGAGGAGGGCGCGGATGTTGTTGCTGAAGAAGCGACTGGCGTCGCGTGCTATCAGGCTCGGTAGGTTTGTCGGCCCCAGAATGCGCACGCCATTCACGACGACCGTTTCGTCCGGCTGCGTCGCCTCGCAGTTCCCCCCTGTCTCGACGGCAAGATCGACAATGACGGTGCCCGGTTGCATCATGCCGAGCGCTTCGCGATCGATCAGCAATGGGGCAGGGCGGCCGGGGATCTGAGCTGTCGTGATGACGAGTTGCATCGTCGCCAAGTGAGTGGACAAAGCCCTGCGCAGCCGCGCTTGCTGGTCAGATGATTGCTCGCGGGCATAGCCGCCAGCGCCTTCGCCCACGCCGATGTCGGTATCGTCGACCGAGACAAATTTGGCGCCGAGACTCTCCACCTGCTCACGGGCAGCGACGCGAACGTCGAAACCGTGAACCACAGCGCCGAGCCGACGTGCGGTGGCGATCGCCTGCAAGCCTGCCACGCCCGCGCCAAGCGCAATCATTCTCGCGGGCTTGATGGTACCGGCCGCCGTAGTCAGCATAGGGAGCAGGACGTCCAGGGCGCGTGCCCCCTCGAGCACTGACGCATAGCCCGCGATCGACGCTTGGGAAGAGAGGACGTCCATTGCCTGAGCCCGGGTTGTCCGCGGGACGCGTTCCAGGGCGAGGTGGATCACCGAGTGCTTCCGTAAAAATTCGCCAAGGTTGGGGTCGTGGCCGCCGAGCGAAATGAGTGTGCGGCCAGTACCAGGCGTTTCACTGCGGCCGGGAGGCCTCACCTTGACGACAACATCACAGTCTTCGAGAACTTCCCACGAATCTCCGATCCGAGCCCCGGCTTCCACGTAGGCGTCGTCCTCAAAGCCGGCTTCGCGGCCGGCGCCGCTCTCGATGACGAATCCGGCTTTCGAGATCAGCTTGCCGATGTCAGATGGGATCAACGCGACGCGACGCTCACCTGCCGCCCGCTCTGCAAGAACGCCGATGTTGATACGATCGGAGTGACCGATGGGCATGACTGACTCCTGATGGCGGGGCTGACGCCAGCTAAGTTATCCATGCCAACGCGCCGGCAGAAGGCGCAGATCGGGAATATGGCTTATTCCAGCGGAGCGCTAAATGGAGATGCTCCCCGCGGCCTCGAAGTACTCAACCACCAACCCGTCTCGGTGCCGAACTGTCACGTTACGACCGCTCTTACGGCGGGACTAGCCGAGCATAGACTTGCGTAACCCACTCGATGAAGACGCGCACTTTCGTACTCAACTGACGGCTCGGTGGGTAAACGATGAAGACTTCGAGGGGTTTCGGACGGTACTCCTGCAGGACCACGACCAACTCTCCGCGCTCGATCGAAGGTCGCACCATGAAGTCGAGCGTATGAACCAGGCCGAGGCCGGCCAGCACGCAGGCGAGGTGCGCGTTGCTTTCGTTGACCAGAATGCTGTGCTTGGGTTCGATCACGAACGGTTCGTCACCGACTAGAAGCTCGATCGGTTGTATGATGCCGCTGGAGTTGGAGAAATACCCCGCCACGGGAAAACCGTCATCGACGATCTGTCGTGGATGGGTCGGCACGCCGTGTCGAGCAAGATAAGCGGGACTGGCACACATCGTCCACGGTAAAAACCCAATGCGCCGGGCAATCAAGGCCGGATCCTGCGCGGTGCTGCGAATCGCGCAGTCGATGTTTTCACCGATCAAGTCGACCGTTCTATCGGTGACGCCGAGTTGGAGTTGTATTTCCGGATATCGGGCCCGGAACTCCGGAAGGGCGGGAATCAGAATACCGCTGGCCGTGGACCCCCCGGTATCGACCCGCAGACGACCCCGGGGCTTGGTTTGCGCCCTGCCTAGCGTCGTTTCGATCTCATCCAGTTCTGCCAAAAGATGACGCGTTCGCTCGTAATAAGCGGCTCCGTCACTCGTGACACGGACGCGTCGCGTCGTCCGCTCGAGCAGCTTC
>JAQGOE010000047.1 GCA_028293725.1 Gammaproteobacteria bacterium
CACCTGCCCGACAACATCAAGCTCTGGAATGGCGACTCACGCGGTCACTGGGAGGGCAACACCCTGGTGGTAGAGGTCACCAACAACAACGCCAAGGCCCGCTTTGCCCGAACTGGCGAATTCGCGAGCGAGAACGTTCGCGTCGAAGAGCGCTATATATTCGATAACGCCGGAAAGCGCTTCAACTACGTAGCGACCTTCACCGACCCCACGGTCTACACGAGCTCCTGGACCGCCACCATCCCGATGCGCCGTTATGTCGCCGGCGATCCGCAGGATGGCTGGCACTACGAGGTACCCCTCGCGAACCACAAGGGCAAGGAACTCGTCGCCGATCACGTCGAGCGCCCATGTGTCGAAAACAACGGCCCCTTCGGCCAGGTCGTCGGCGCCGCGCAGTAGACAAACACTCATGCCCACCATCGCCGACATCGCCAACGCCATCGAGGCCACCCCCATCGGAACCGCCATCGCCGAGTCCCGGTACGCGTTTCCGATCATCGAGGGTACGCACCTCATCGCCTTATCCGTCTCTGTCGGGCTCATCTTTCTCACCGACCTGCGCCTGATGGGCCTGTTTCTGCGGCAAATTCCCGCGGCGAGCGTCATACACGGCCTTCGCCCCTACGTACTGTGCGGGTTCGCACTCGTATTCATCTCCGGAGGACTGTTGTTCTGGGCAGAAGCCGCAGAAGTCATCGCGAGCCCGGCCTGGGTCTTCAAATTCGCCTTCATCGGACTGGCAGGACTCAACGCCGCGTATTTCGAGTTCGTGATCTCCAGGCGTCCCGGTGCACTCTCACCGGAGCGAGCCAAACTCCCGCGCGGCGTGAAATTCGCCGGCTTCGCCTCGCTCGCCATCTGGACCCTCGTGATCATCTGCGGCCGGTTGATCGCGTACCTCCCCCACTGGTCATGATCCCAGAATCCCACATGACAACCGCCGACTTCCTGACTCTGATCCAGAGCAGCGCCCTATCACACGCCATCAGCAAGTCCAATCACCTGCTCATCGCCGGATTCCAGGTATTCCACGTGATGGGCTTCGTATTGCTGCTGGCGGCCCTGGTGTTGATCAGCCTGCGCCTGTTAGGACTCATCCTCACCCAACAGACAGTCCCGGAAGTCGCGGACCAGGCGCTGCGGCTGGTGTGGTCCGGTCTCGCGCTGGCGGTGGGCAGTGGCGTACTGATGTTCATCGGCAGCCCCAAGCACTATTTCTACAACCCCGCCTTCGAAGTCAAGATGGTGTTGCTGTTGGCCGCGATACTCGTACAGGCCCTTTTGTTCCGCAAAGTCGCCCACAGCGAGCACCCCAACCCCTGGCTAGCCCGGGCCAGCGTGGCACTCTCACTCGGTTTCTGGTTCGCCGTCAGCATGGCCGGCCGCGCCATCGGTTTCGTCTGACACCGGACGCAAGGGCACCGGCGCAGCGAGCGATTTAGATATTCGCGCCCTCAGCCATCGTCGCTGCAAACCGCAGGTCCGCAGTAAGCGCCGTAGCGATGGTATTCCTCCGCTCATCCTGCGAACGCAGGACCGCCGATGGGTGATACGTCGCCACGACTCGCACCCCGCTCGACGTGCGAAGCTCCATTTTCCGTGCCTCGTCTATCGTCAACTGCAGCCCTGTCAGCGCTCGGATAGCGGTTCCGCCCAAGGCGACAATGACAAGCGGCGCGACTTCCGCGATCTCACGCTCCAGCCACGTATGGCAGGCTCGGACCTCTTGCTGTTGGGGCTTCATGTGAAGCCGCCGCTTGCCACGCGGCTCCCATTTAAAATGTTTGACAGAATTCGTTATAAAAAGCTCGCCCCGTGACAAGGCGGCCTTCCGCAGTGCCTCGTCCAACACCTGGCCCGCGGGGCCAACAAACGGGCGTCCCCGCAGGTCCTCCTCATCTCCCGGCTGCTCGCCGACCAACATGATGCGTGCGTCCCGCGGACCTTCACCAAGCACAGCCTGCGTCGCACGCTGCCAGAGACTGCAACGCTGGCACGTAAGCGGAGAATCTGCTTCTGGCGTTATTCGCTCTAGCGTCTCGGCAATCGCACGTGGAACCCGCGCGCTTTCCACCGCAGCATCGGAACTCAGGGTCGTGTGCAGAGTCCGTGGATTCTCATGCAACAGCGCATGAATCTCAGGAGCCTCTGGCAAATGTCGCCAATACCGCTGCGGCATTTCCCGCTGCATCATTCGGGGGTTAACCCGGGCAACGTTACAGATGTTGCGGTAGTACGCTCGCCAGAGGTCGTGAGTTGGGTCCTCCCGCGGCACAGCCGAACGCCCCGGGGAGTCCATGTACTCGGTATGCCCATCCTTCCAGACCGCCGCCCCATCCGGCGTGGCAATCATCCACCGCATGTTACCGAAGCGCTTCTCGAAAAATTCCACGGCGTAGCGCAGTATCTCGTGCTGCGGCTCAAACCAAGCAACATAACAAGGGACACCGTCATCGCCCGGGGTCTCATGAAATCGCACGAAGGCGTGCATCTTGTGGACGTCCTGGCTCACCGCCTTCGACCACAGTCGCGCCGTTCGCACGTCGGCATCGGCGTCGTTTTCGAGCAGATCGCGGTTCTCATGGACGACCCGCCAAGTGAGGCGATACATGAGATCCCAGCGACTCGCGTCGCGATAACAAGCGAGCATCTCGAGCAGCCCGAGCAATTCGCGAGATATTGACGGAGCGGCCCCGTACTTCGCATCGCGGCGGCTCGGCAGTTCCCCGCCATTCGCGCTCGGACGTTCGCGATCGGGCACATCCAACGGCACCCCGGCGCGCACCTCCAACCCTCTGCGCGCTTCCCAGCCCTCACCGTCCCCCGCCCCGCCGCGACTCCCAAACAACGACGGCCTAGTCCCATCCGACCAAACCACCTCATCCGGCGGCACCGCCGCCGCAAGTCGCTCACGAGCCAACGACCGCCACGACGCGAAGTCCCCAACTACACCGCCGTGCACGCCGCCCCCTGAAACAAATCCGGCTGCTGGTTTACCAGCCCCCCAGCCCCAGCCAACACCCCACGCAGCCGCGCACCCGAAGCATCCCCACGCGGCACATAATCCGCCGCCACAATAAAATGCTTGGCCTTCCGCAGCGACGCCCCGAGCGTAATCAAATCCGCATAACGCAACTTCCCTTGCTTACGGGAGGCGACGATGCGATCGACCGCCCTCACACCAAGCCCCGGCACGCGCAACAACAACTCACGCGTCGCCGTATTCACATCGACCGGGAACTGGTCGCGATGTCGCAAAGCCCATGTCGTCTTGGGATCGAGATCGAGGTCAAAATTCCCCGAAGGAATGGCCGCCGTCAGCTCGCGTGTTGAAAAGCCGTAGTACCGGATGAGCCAATCCGCCTGGTAGAGCCGATGCTCCCGCATCAACGGCGGCGCGCGATTCGGCAGGCGCGGCGACGAATGGGTGAAGGGGCTGAACGCCGAGTAATAGATCCGCCGCAACCGATAGGACCGATACAACGTGTCGGCCATATCGATGATGTTGGCGTCCGTACTCGAATCCGCGCCCACGATCATCTGCGTGCTCTGACCTGCCGGCGCGAAGCGGGGCGCCTTCCGACCACCCTCGTGGGCCTCGTCAACAGACACCCGGATGTCGCCCATGGCGCGCTTTATTGAAGTGTCAGTCTTCTCGGGCGCCAGGGCCGTGAGCGCGTCACGACTGGGCAACTCGATATTCACACTCAGTCGGTCCGCGTAACGCCCTGCCGCGGCAATGAGCTCCGGACTCGCCTCCGGAATGGTCTTCAGATGGATGTAGCCGTGAAACTCGTGCTCCTCGCGCAGCAGACGAGCGACTTCCACGAGTCGCTCCATCGTGTAGTCCGCGGACCGGATGATGCCGGAGCTGAGAAACAAGCCTTCGATGTAATTACGCCGATAGAACGACAGCGTGAGATCTACGACCTCCGAGACAGCAAAGCGCGCTCGAGGCACGTCGCTCGAACGCCTGTTGACGCAATAGAGGCAGTCGTAGACGCAGAAGTTCGTGAGAAGAATCTTCAGCAGCGAAACGCAGCGGCCATCGGGCGTGAAGCTGTGGCAGATGCCCATCCCCGTCGTGGACCCGATGCCGCGTCCCGGCGCCGCGTGGCGCTTCGGAGCCCCACTGCTGGCGCAGGAGGCGTCGTACTTGGCGGCATCCGCCAGCAGGGCGAGCTTGCGTTCCAATTCCATGCTGTACGTATATACAGCATGGCCAAATCACGCAAGACCCGCCCTGGGCTAGGCGGCTATTCGACCGCCTTCCCCCTCGTCTCAGGCAGAAACAGGGCCCCGATGACAAACGTCCCCAGCGCCACGATGATGGGATACCAGAGGCCGTAGTAGATATTCCCGGTGAGGGCCACGAGAGCGAACGCTACCGTGGGCAGAAATCCACCGAACCAGCCATTGCCGATGTGGTACGGCAGGGACATCGACGTGTACCGGATCCGAGCCGGGAACAACTCCACCAGCCAGGCCGCGATCGGCCCGTAAACCATGGTTACGTACAACACCAGGATGACCAGCAGCACCAGTACCACGGGGTAATTGATCTGCTCCGGATCCGCCTTGGCGGGATAACCCGCGGCCTTGAGCTTGCCGCCCAGATCCTTGGAGAACTGCTCGCTCGTCTTCTTGAAGTCCCCGGCTGACATCACGCCGCCTTCGAAAGAGGCGACCTCCACCGTGCCGATGCGGACGAGCGCCACACTGCCCACCGGAGCGCGCTCGTTCTCATAGGGCACGCCCGCCTTGGCGAGGGCTGCCTTGGCGATATCGCAGGACTGCACGAATTTCTTCTTGCCGACCGGATCGAACTGAAAATGACACGAGTCGGGATCGGCCAGGACCCGCACCGGCGCGCTGGCGGCAGCCGCCTCGATCGCCGGGTTGGCAAAGTGGGTGATCCCCTTGAAAATCGGGAAATAGGTGAGCGCCGCGAGCAGGCACCCCGCCAGCACGATTTTCTTGCGCCCGATCCGATCCGACAGACGTCCGAACACCACGAAAAAGGGTGTCGCAATCAACAGCGCGGCCGCGATGAGCAGATTCGCCGGCTGCGCGTCGATTTTGAGTACCTGGGTCAGGAAGAACAGCGAATAGAACTGGCCGCAGTACCAGACCACGGCCTGCCCGGCCGTGGCACCGAGCAGCGCCAATATGACCAGCCGCAGATTGCCCGCGCGCGCGAAGGACTCGGTCAGTGGCGCCTTGGCGGTGGTCCCCGCCGCTTTCATGGCAAGGAACACCGGCGATTCAGCGAGTTGCAGCCGGATGTAGACGGACACGGCCAGCAACAGGATCGACACCAGGAACGGAGCTCGCCAACCGACGGTGTCAAAGTCCGCCCCGAACAGCCAGCGGCACAGCAGAATCACCACCAGGCTCAGAAACAACCCGAGCGTCGCGGTGGTCTGAATCCAACTCGTATACAAACCCCGTTTGCCGGGCGGTGCGTGCTCACCCACGTAGGTGGCGGCTCCGCCGTACTCTCCGCCCAACGCCAGGCCCTGCAACATTCGCAATAACACAAGGATGATCGGCGCGGCGACACCGATCTTCGCATAGCTGGGCAACACGCCAACCAACGCCGTCGACAGGCCCATGATGATGATGGTAATCAGGAAGGTATGTTTGCGACCCACCAGGTCGCCCAGCCGGCCGAACACCAGCGCCCCGAAAGGCCGCACCGCGAATCCGGCGGCAAATGCCAGGAGTGCGAAAATGAATCCGGTCGTCTCGTTGACACCGGAGAAAAACTGCTTCGAGATGACCGCGGCTAGCGACCCGTACAGGTAGAAGTCATACCACTCGAAGACGGTTCCAAGACTGGAAGCGAAGATGACGCGTCGGTGGGACTTCTCGATCCCCCCTTCAGTGATCGGCAGGTTGGTCGCGGCCACGGCTACGGCTCCTTATTACAGGTGCGCGAACCGGCCTGGAGACCCCCCTATCGCCGGCCCGACGCGATCATCGCCATTGCACCGTTCTCCAGACCCCCATCATGCGTGAGCGACAGTGGTGATCGCAACTTGGGCCAAGGTCGGGCACTGTCACATGCGACGATGCAAGATAATCCCCCCACCCTTTCGTGGACTCGAAACCGCCAATGAAGCCGCAAAGCGCCCTAACCGCCCTGTTCCTTTGCCTGTCAACCGCACCGTCCTGGGGTCAGACCCTGCCCGCAGTGGTCAAAGGCGAGGTTCCTGACCTCGTCGAGACCTACAAGGGAATTCACTCCCACCCGGAGTTATCTCATCACGAAGAGCATACGTCGGCCCTGCTAGCCGGCGAGCTTCGCAAAGCGGGCTATACGGTCACCGAGCATATTGGCAAGTATTCCGATGGAAGCCAGGCATACGGCGTCATTGCGATCCTGGAGAATGGCCCGGGACCGCGGCTGCTGATACGCACGGATCTCGATGCGCTACCCATCATCGAAGAGACGGGGGTCCCCTACGCGAGCCAGGTTAAAACGAAGAACGCCGCCGGACAGGACGTCGGTGTCATGCACGCCTGCGGTCACGATATTCACATCACTACCATGATAGGCACGGCGCGTGCGCTCGTGGCGCTCAAAAAGCAGTGGCACGGAACCCTGATGTTGGTTGGCCAGCCTTCGGAAGAGTTGGTTGATGGCGCGCGGGCAATGCTCGCTGATCATCTCTACGAGAGATTCGGAACTCCGGACCTGGTGATCGGGTTACACGACACCAACACCCGCGCGGCCGGAACGGTTTCGGTCACCAGCGGACCCGCCATGGCGGGCGTCACCTCCGTGGACGTCGTCATGCGCGGAGTCGGCGGTCACGGCGCGCGCCCGCAAGAAGGCAAGGATCCCGTCGTCATGGCTGCAGAGTTCGTCGTGCAACTCCAGACCATCGTGAGCCGGCAGGAAAATCCCCGCGATCCCGCAGTAGTCACCGTAGGTGATATTCACGGCGGCACGAAACGAAACATCATCCCCAATGAAGTGAAACTGGAGCTGACCACTCGGGCTTTCACCGACCCATCGCAGCAGATCATCCTTGATGGCATCCAACGCACGGCGCAGGGCGTGGCACTGTCGGCAGGCGTCCCGGCGGATCTCGCACCGATCGTGACCATAATCCCGAACGAGTCCTCACCGCCGACCTACAACAACCCCGCCCTCACCACTCGAGTCAAGAGCGCACTCGTGGCCGCGCTAGGCACATCCAACGTGTTTGACGAAGATCCCATCATGGCCAGTGAGGACTTCGGCCTGTTCGGACTCGAGGGACATCGCATTCCAACGGTGCTGTTCTGGTTGGGCGCGATCGAGCCTGCGAAATTCGCTGCGGCCCAGGCCGCCGGCAAGCTGGCCCCCGGCCTACATACGAGTCACTTCCAGCCGGACCCTGAGCTGACGTTACGGACCGGTGTCACGGCAATGACGTCGGTGGCGATTTCCCTGCTGCACAAATAACGACTACTTCAGATGCAGCGAGCCCTCGAGCCAGCGGGCCGCCTGGTTCGGTGAGACCCGCTCGGTATCCCGATCGACCATGTAGTTGGCCTGACGCATGGTGTCGATCGGAATCGCACCGACCAGCGGCTGCAGAGCACGACGCAACACAGGATCGGCCGCGCGCGCGGGCGAAAGAAGTACGATCGCATCGTAGGGCGGAATGACCTGCAGCGGGTCTTCCAACACCACCAGGTCATAGGCCTTGATCCGTCCGTCGCTCGATGCCGCGGAAATCACGTCCACCTCTTTGGAGGAAACGGCTTTGTACAGGAAGGTCGGCTGAAACTGCCGCTGCTCACGGAACCGCAGTCCGTAACGGTCGCGCAACGCCTGCCACTCGGAACGGGCGAAGAATTCAAAGTCACCGCCAATGCGCAGCTGGGACGCGTGCTGCGACAGATCGGCGATCGTGCGGATACCAAGCTCCTCGGCACGATCACGTCGCATGGCCAGCGCGTAGGCATTCTCGAACCCCAGCGCCCCGAGCAGCACGACTCCATTCTCCTTGCGAAGTTGGGTCGTCATCTCCTGGAGCATTTGTTGGCGCGGCACGGAATCATGACGGTTCATGATCGTAGACCAGACCGTCCCGGAGTAATCGATGTAAGCGTCGATGCCATTGCTCGCCAGTGCGCGGTAGGCGATTACTGAGCCCAGATCCACCCTTGCGGTGACCGGCGCACCCTGTTTGCGGATCTGGTCTGTCATGACCGCCGCGAGAATGTACTGCTCGGCGAAATTCTTGGCGCCCACCACGTAAGCGGGCTGCCCGGAAACAGCCAGCGACCCGATGCCGGCCGCGCCTACACCGGCGACCAGCACTCCCAGGCCGAGCCAGGCGACCCGCGGCCGGCGCGTCGCGATACCGGCTTCGATGAGACCCAACAGCTGATCGGCGATCAGCGCAAGCGCCACGGCCGCGAGACAACCAAACAGCACCGAGACCCAGTCTTCCACCTGCAAGCCGGAGAAAATATAATTGCCCAGGCTGGTCTGGCCGACGGGCGTCGACAAAGTCGCGCCGCCGATCACCCAGACGGCGGCGGTCCTCACTCCGGCCATCAACACCGGCGCGGCCAGCGGCAACTCGATGCGCAACAGCCGTTGCCGGTTCGTCATGCCAACGCCACGGGCCGCCTCGATGACCGCCGGATCGAGGTTGGTGAGCCCGGTCACTCCGTTGCGCAGAATCGGCAACATCGAATACAGGGTCAGAGCCAGCAACGAGGGCAGAAAACCCAACGCGGAAAAGCCGTGGCCGCCAAACAGGTCTTGCCACGCCGTCGATATCGCGAGCAGGAGCGGATAGAACAGGGCCAACAGGGCGAGACTCGGCACCGTCTGGACGATGCTCGCAAAACCGAGCACCGGCCAGCGGATGCGCGCGTTACGACTGGCCACAACCACCAGCGGCAGGCTGATGAGAAATCCGAGCGCCAGAGCCGCGGCGCTCAGCAGAACATGTTGACCAAGGTAGTCCGGCAGCAGGCGAGCGGCTGCGGTGAAACGCTCACCCACGCTCGGCTCGTTCCTGCATCAAAATCCGTACACGCTCCGCCTGACGGCGCGGCATGTCCATGAGCGCCCGGACACCAGCATCCGGGTGCGCGTGAAACAACTCGTACGGCTCTCCGTCCGCAACGATTTCACCCTGCCGCACGACGATGATCCGGTCTCCTAGCAAAACGGCCTCCATCACGTCGTGGGTAACCATAACCGTGGTGAGACCCATCGTCTCGTGCAGACGCCGATACTCGGACCCGAGAGTGTCACGGGTGACCGGGTCGAGCGCTCCAAAGGGCTCGTCCATCAGCATTATCGAGGGACGCGCCGCAAGGGCACGCGCCACACCGACGCGCTGCCGCTGTCCCCCGGACAGCTCCGAGGGCATGCGAGTCAGATAGCTCCGGGGCAACTCGACCAGGTCGATCAACTCGGTCGTACGGGCATCGATTTCCGACTGTTGCCAATCGAGCAGGAGAGGTGTGATGCCAATGTTCTCCGCCACGCTCATGTGGGGAAACAGCCCGATGCCCTGAAAGACGTAGCCAATCTGCCGGCGCAGGATGTAGCCGGCCATGGACTGCACGGATTCTCCGGCAACACTCACCGTTCCCTGGTCCGGCTCGATCAGCCGGTTGATCATTTTCAGCAGTGTAGTCTTGCCGGAGCCGGAATCGCCGACGAGCGCCACGAACGCCCGTGACGCGACGCTGAAACTCACGTCACGTACGGCGAAATCGCGCCCCTCGTCAAATGACTTCGAGACTCCCTGAAAAGCGATCATGCGGTGATTGAGGTCGGCCGGATCCGGCGGGCAGTGTATAGGATTGTCTCGAGACGGCATAATAACCGGATCTACAGGCAGTGCCTGTAAATGGAGAACGCGATGAAGATCAAACGACGCGGATCAGCCGCCTGGAAAGGCGGACTCAAAGACGGCAAAGGCAGCATCACGACCGAAAGCGGCGCACTGCAGGCGTACCCCTACGGCTTTGCGAGCCGCTTCGAGGGACAGCGGGGCACCAACCCCGAGGAACTCATCGCCGCGGCCCACGCGGGCTGCTTCACGATGGCGCTGTCACTCATTCTCGGCGAGGCCAAACTCGTTGCCGAGCAGATGGACACCTCCGCGGAGGTCACGCTCGAGCAGGTCGAGGGCGGGTTCGCCATCACCGCGGTGCACCTGACCCTGAAAGCCAAGGTTCCCGGTGCCGACAAGGCAACTTTTGACACGCTGGTCGGCAAGGCCAAGGTGGGTTGTCCGGTGTCGAAGCTGCTGAAGGCCGAGATCACCCTCGACGCAACATTGTTGACCTGACACTGACAGTGCCGTGACGTGAGCGGCCGGCGAGATCCCGGCCGCTGCTCCTGGCTGCGCTCGCGCCGTACGCTCAGACGCTCTGCAAAAACTCCGCCAGCGCATCCGAGCCGCCGACGAGCTTCCCGGCGATGAATACCTGCGGCACTTTCGCCGCGCCAGTCGCGGCGCGCACCGAGCTCATGCTGATACCGTCGCCAAGATAAATTCGCTCGTGCGGGATGCCTCGCTCCTCGAGCATCTGATGCGCCCGCTCGCAGAACGGGCAACCGTGCCGGGCAAACATGGTCACCGAGCCCAGCTTTCGCGACGGATCCAGATAGGCGAGTGCCGTATCGGCGTCGGAAACCTCGAACGGATCGCCCTCCTTGTCCGGCTCGATAAACATCTTCTCAATGCGGCCGTCGTTCACGAGCATCGAGTAGCGCCAGGAGCGCTTGCCCAGGCCCGCCGCGCTTTTATCGACCAACATGCCCATCTCCGCAGTAAACGTAGCGTCCGCGTCTGGAAGGAAAGTCAGAGCCGAGGCGTTCTGTTCCCGCTGCCACGCATCCATGACGAACGGATCATTCACTGACAGACAAACGATGTCGTCCACTCCAAGCTTGCGCAACTCGGGCGCCAACTCCACGAAACGCGGCACGTGCCCCGTGGAGCAGGTGGGCGTGTAGGCGCCCGGCAGTGCGAACAACACTACACGCCGGCCCTTGAAGATGTCATCCGAGCTCACGCTCGCCAGTTGGCCATTGCGTAATACTTTGAATGTGACGCGCGGTACTGCTGAGCCTTCACGGCTGGCGGGCATGTCCTACTCCTGGTAAACGGATTAAAAAGTGACGCAATTTGTGGACCCGCCGGCTCGATACCCGCTCAACGGCTCAACGCGTCCCCGAAGCGGCCGCCTCGCCAAACAGCCCCTTCAGGTTACCCGGCTGCGACCGCCAATACTGCGGCGGCGCCGCCACGGTCCCTCCCAATTGGGCAGCGGCATGCCAGGGCCACCGGGGGTCGTAGAGCATTCCACGCGCGAGCGCCACGAGGTCAGCCTTACCACTGGCAACAATCTCTTCGGCCTGTTGCGCCTCCGTGATCAGCCCGATGGCGATCGTGTTGACGCCGATGGCCTCTTTGATCGCCTGCACGAACGGCACCTGGTAGTTGGGGCCGACAGCGATCTTTTGCAACGGCGACAGACCTGCTGACGAGGCATCGATCCAATCCACGCCCCGCTTTTTCAGCTCGTGAGCAAACGCAATGGTCTGCTCGAGGTCCCATCCACCGGGCACCCAGTCGGTCGCCGAGACCTTCACACCAACCGGCTTGTCGGCCGGAAATGCTTCCCGAACCGCGTCGAAGAGCTCGAGAGGGAAGCGCAGCCGATTTTCCAGCGAGCCGCCATAGTCGTCGGTGCGCTGATTGGAGAGCGGCGACAGAAACTCATGAATGAGATAACCATGCGCCGCGTGAAGCTCGATAGCATCGAGACCCAACCGCACCGCCCTGCGCGTCGCATTGACAAAAGCCTGGCGGACGCGCTCGAGACCAGCGGCGTCGAGAGCAACCGGCGGGGTTTCACCCGCTTTGTACGCCACCGCGGAGGGCGCCGATGCTACCCAACCGCCCTCGGACAGCGGAATTTGTTGACCACCTTTCCAGGGTACGTGGCTCGACGCTTTACGCCCCGCGTGGGCGAGTTGCATCGCCACTGCGATTTTCGAGTGTTGGCGTACGGCCGCCAGGATCGGCTGCAGCGCAGCCTCGGTTGCGTCGTCCCACAATCCCAGGCAGCCGGGTGTAATACGACCCTGGGGCTCGACGTGAGTCGCCTCGATGCAGAACATGCCGGCCCCGGAGAGGGCGAGATTGCCGATGTGAATGAAATGCCAGGAGTTCGCCGCGCCATCCTGCGCGGAATACTGACACATGGGCGCGACCATGATCCTGTTGGGAAGCGTGAGGCCGCGCAGCTCGAAGGGCGAGAAGAGTTTTGTCATAGGTGTACTATATCGAATCGAGGCACAAACGGCAGAGTCCGCGGTAGCGGCGGACACGCCCTAAATCGAGGCACAAGGCCATGGTTGAACGAACGAAGCGAGTCCCCGGACCCGACCACCCCATCACGATCGAGCGCAACCCGGCGCGCATCACTGTGTCCGTGGGCGGGCGCGTGGTTGCAGATACCCATGACGCGCTCACGTTGCGCGAAGCATCTTACCCGCCGGTGCAATACATCCCGCGCAAGGATGTAGACATGTCGCTCTTGGAGCGGACCCAACACAGCACCTACTGTCCCTACAAGGGTGACGCCTCGTACTACAGTATTCCTAGCGGCGGCATGAGGTCGGTGAACGCCATTTGGACCTACGAGGCAGCGTTCCCAGCGGTGGCGGCGATCAACGAATACGTTGCGTTCTACGCCGACCGGGTCGATAAGATCGAGACGCACACAGCGAGTTAACTCGCCGCACTCTTCAACAAGCTGCGCAACTTCGCGAGGTCATCGTGCCGCGTGGCAAGGTCGCTGCGCTTCGCGGCGACCCGCAGGTCGCGCAGCGTCTCCAGCGACCGCAGTAGCACCGGCAACGGCGGCCCGCTGGCCGTAATCCCCTGCAGATCCGTCTCGACGAGACTCCCGGCGGGCTCTTCGATAAAGCGCTTCACCAACATGTTGTGATGTTGCGTAGCTGTATGCGCGAAAAGCTCGCATACCTGGAGAAATGAGCGCGCGTTCTGCTGGAACCACGGCTCGTGCGGATATTGGTCCGCCACCGCCAGCAACTCATCGAGCAGACTGCGGTAACTCATGCACTCGCGCAGGCGCGCCTGGTCCTGCGGCAGCATGAAAAGCATCTTGTCCACCAGCAACTGCGCGTAGTACGGGTCGTTGGCACGACACAGGCCCAACAACAGGTCGATCTCGTTGATCCCCGAGAAATCACCGGCATTGGCGCCGCGATATTCCTGGCGACCGATGCGGTACGGCTTGTAGTACGGCCGCACACTGTAAAAGAAACGTTGTACGTCGAGCTCACCGAACAGCCTTTCGTTGCTGCGGATCGCATCTCCGAGAGCCCGCCTGGCGGCATCGAACAGCACATCGTTCACCGGGCTGGAAATGCCCAACGGCACGATCCGCATCAGTGCATCCGCGGCCCGCTGAAACGCCAGGATGCCGCGCGTGTTCTCGTCGATGAACAGAAACTCGTCGGCGAGCGAAGTGAAACTCTTTCGTACTCCGCCCAACGCCATGTTATGGGTCGTCAAGTGAGCGGTGGCGAACCGGGGCACCATCCCCAGTGAGGCGCCCACGTGCATGGCCAGCGAGGACGCCTCGGGAAACGGCGACCGCTCTTCACGCGCCGGGTTTGTGAGCTCGTGCCTCCGCAACGCTCCGAGATACAGTCCGACATTGCCCAGCACAGCAAAAGCGCTCGCGAAACCGTCTCCCGTGTTGCCCTCGGCCAGCAGCCCGACAATGTGCGTCCGCCCCTCGTCACGCAGACGCTCCTTCAGGGAATCGCCGACACCCAGCACCCGCGCGCGGTCCTGCTGGGCAAAATACAGGTTCTCGAGCTCGGTGTTGATGGCGATGAAGGTGGTTCGAATCCACTCATCGAAGGCCTCCGCTTTCTTCCTCATACCCGCACACCTTTGCGCCGAATTACTTTGGATCTAAAGCATTGTACCGGTTTTTGCAAAGGTCTTGAATGCGCGCCGGCAAGACTTCATCCTCGCACCTGCCGCGGCTCCCCGCGGAACCACCGGAACCCCTCACGTGACCCAAGATCACTCGTCCTCCCTGCCCCCAATCGTGGTCCTGACGACCGGCGGAACCATAGACAAGACCTATTTCGACGCCCTGAGCCAGTACCAGGTCGGCGACTCGGTCGTGCAGCGACTGCTCGAGATCGGACGCGTCACCTACCCCTTCCGCATCGTCGAAGCCTTGCGAAAAGACAGCCTGGACCTCACCCCTGAAGATCGCGAGATGCTGCGTGCAAAAGTTGTGGAACTTGCAACGACACGGGTTGTGATCACTCATGGCACGGACACGATGACAGAAACCGCCCGCGTGCTTGCCAGCGTTCGTGACAAGACCATCGTGTTTACCGGCTCTCTGTCACCGGCCCGATTTTCGGAGAGCGATGCCTCCTTCAATCTCGGCCTGGCCTTCGCCACCGCGCAGGTCGCCCCCCCGGGTGTCTACATTGCCATGAGTGGCCAGGTCTTCCGCGCCGACAAAGTCCGCAAGGACCACGCCGCCGGATGCTTTGTGCCGCTGGAAGCCTAGTAGCAGTCTCGCTCACGCAATCGACATCACAACACCACCCTCCGCCCGGATCGGAGCGCCGTTGATTGCCGAAGCCTCGCGTGAGCAAACGAAGGCGACGACGTTCGCCACCTCGTCGGGGTCGATGAAGCGCTTCAACAACGAAGTGGGCCGCGCGTGCTCGAAAAATCCTTTCTCGACTTCGGCGACGGTCTTGCCTTGCGCCTTGGCGAGATTCTCTATGAAGCCGCCAACACCTTCAGACAACGTCGGTCCAGGCAACACGGCGTTGACCGTCACACCGGTCTTGGCGAGCGCTTGCGCGAATCCTCGTGTCAGGGACAACTGCGCTGTCTTGCTCATGCCGTAGTGAATCATTTCCGTCGGAATCTGAACTCCCGACTCCGAGGAGATGAAGACGATCCGACCAAACCCCTTGTCGCGCATGTGAGGCGCTAACGCCCGCGTCAGGCGCACACCACTCATCACGTTGACGTCGAAAGCCTTTTGCCAATCGGCATCGCTGATCTCGAACGCATCCTTGGGCTCGAACCAACCAGCGTTGTTGACCAGAATGTCGACTTTGCCGGCGGCGGCCAGGATAGCCTCGACGCCTTTCGCCGTCGCGACATCACCGGGTGCCGCGTGAAAGCGCGCGCCCGGCGCCTTGGCCTGCAGCGCCGCAATCGCCTTGGAGACACGCTCCGCGGTCCGTCCATTCACAACGACTTCGGCGCCGTTCTGGGCCAACCGCGCGGCGATAGCCTCGCCAATGCCAGCGGTGGAGCCGGTTACCAGGGCACGAAGTCCTTTGAGATCAATTTGCATGGCAATCACCTCTAATCGTTCGCAGCGCGGACAGGGCAGGAACAGATGGTGCGTTAAAGTATCTCGCGCCGGAAGTCGGAAAGGTTAAATCAAATGAAAAATCGCGTGCTCGTCGCGCTCGTTGCGTTTTTGTCCGCCACTGTATCTCTTGGACAGACCCCACGCGCTCCAACACCTCAAGCCCCGCCGGTGAGCCCGGAGGCCGCGGCCTGGGTACAGAAGAACCTCGTGGGATGGCCAAAAATCTCGATCGGACTCGCCAGCGATCTCATTACCAAGTACGGATTGCCCAAGGAAAGCGACGTTCACGAGTTGACCTGGTACGACAACGGTCCCTGGAAACGCACGGTTCTGCGCCGGGAGGAGGTCGAGCACAACTTCCCCTATCCGCATAAGGATGTTCTCGAGCAGACCGTCAACTACCGGGTACCCATCGGGAAAATCGCGGACCTCGTGAAATACGACGGCAGCCTCGTCGTCGATCACACGCGGGGCGAGCTAACGGTCCATTGCAACAACGAGGAGTCCAATACCCTTACTCTCAACATCGCGGACGACATCGTGAAAGGCGACCGGTCGGTGGAGCAGGCGCTCGCCTACCACGCACAGGTCATCCGAGGCGTACAGATCGGCGAGCCCGAGACCTACCCGTATAAGTTGCGCTTCAAAGCGCCGCAGTCTGCTGCCGACACCGCCGATCCGGCCGGAGAAGCTCCACTCCTGAAGCACTTGAACCAGTAAACTACGGCGCCATCTGCGTACGAAACGCGGCAACAATTCCGGGAGAGCCACCGTGGACATGAACGATCAAGACGAGAGCCGCAACGTCGAGGATGTGCGGGGCTCCGGCGGAGGCGGAGGGTTCCGACCGGTCCATGGGGTGGGTCTGGGCACCATTGTCGTAGCCCTGGTTGCCGGCTGGTTCTTCGGAATCAACCCGTTGCAGATCCTCGGCCTGCTGGATGGCGGCTCCTCCACGGTGCAAAACGCGCCCGCGCCACAATCCGCGCCGATTGACGATAACGACCCGCAGGTGAAGTTCGTTTCGCAGGTGCTGCGCAGCACTGAGGTGGTGTGGACCGACGTGTTCCATTCCATGGGCGGCACGTATCAGGACCCCAAGCTGCGCTTATATCGGGACAGCTACCCGACCGCCTGCGGCCTGGGCCAGGCTGCCGCCGGACCGTTCTATTGCCCACAAGACCGGATCGTCTATCTCGATCTGGGTTTCTTCGACCTGATGACCCAGCAACTCGGCGCACCGGGGCAATTCGCGCACGCCTATGTCATCGGGCACGAAGTCGGCCATCACGTGCAGAACCTGCTCGGCATCATTGACCGGGTGGATTCGATGCGCTCGCGCGGCAGCGAAGCCGAATCCAACGCGCTGAGCGTGAAACTCGAGCTGCAGGCGGACTGCTTCGCAGGTGTTTGGGCCACACGCGCGCAGTCAGAGCACGGCTGGCGCTTCCAACAAGGTGACGTCGAGACGGCCGTAAACGCCGCCTCTCAGATCGGCGACGACACCCTGCAACGCAAAGCCCGTGGAACGGTGGTGCCGGAGTCCTTCACTCACGGCACCAGCCAGCAACGTGTTAGTTGGTTGAAGAAGGGCCTCGACACCGGCGATCTGAACGCCTGCGACACGTTTGGCGAGGGGCATGTGGCACCGGCAAAGCTGATGGGCTCGGGCACCACTAATCTCTAAGGTTTCGGGCACGGCACGCGCCAGGGAGACCCGGCAGCGTGCCGCACTCAAGTGCCTTCAGTGCTTCCTCGCGTACCGCGACGCCGGCTTAACGCGCGAGAGATTCGGCCGCAGCGCCAGCCGCGCCTGCTCGAACGCATTCCAGTCATCGCTCTCGGGCAGCGATGGCACCGTCGCAAACTCACCCAGATCGAACCCTGCCAGCGCTGAGTCGACCAGATCGTCACCTGACATCACAATCTGCGGCGGCAGGTGCTGCACAGGAACCCCTACGACGCCCCAGAAATCGGTGGCAATCGCGCCGGGAAGCACAACCTGCACACGGACCCCCTTGTCAGCGAGCTCGTGCTGGAGCGACTGGCTGAACGCGAGTACGAAAGCCTTCGTCGCTCCATAAACTCCGTTGAGCATATCCGGGGCGACCGCGACGATCGAAGCGATGTTGATAATAGAGCCGTTACCTCTGGCAACGAACCCCGGCACCACGGCATAGGTGAGCCGAGTCAATGCCACGACGTTGAGCTCAATCATCTCCTGCATCTTGTTGATATCGGAGTCAGACAGCGGCGTAGCCGCGCCGAAGCCAGCGTTGTTGACCAACATCGTGATGCGGCCGTCCGCGCGCAAGTTGGCCTCGACACGGGCGAGATCCGCCTTGTTGCCGAGATCGGCGACGATGACCTCGACCGAGCGCTGTGTCGCCGAGCGAATTCTCTGCGCTACCTCCTCGAGACGCTTGCCGTTGCGGGCGACGAGGACGAGGTCGTAGCCACGCCGTGCGAGACGATCCGCGTAAATCGCGCCGATTCCGCCCGAGGCGCCGGTAATGAGCGCCGTTCCTTTATTCTGCGAAGTAGCCATGGGGTGTCTCCCAGTAACTGCCGGCGGTACTGCCGGGACTGGAAGAACGCTACGCCCCTGGACAAAGGCCTGAATGTCCTATATACCACCTTTTAGGACATTCGGAGACGGCCGCTGTGCATTGCATTGGATTTGTCATATTTCCGGGCGCTCAGATTCTGTGCACCGCACCCATCTCGGTATTCGAGATGGCCAATCAGACGTCGGGTAAGCCTTTCTACGACGTGCGCATCCTTTCCGATAACGGTGGCCCGGTGCGCACGTCTGTGGGAATCACCATTGAAACCGAAGCTTTTGGCGAGCCGGATTTCGACACCCTCCTGATCGGTGCTGGCACGGAGATCGAGCCGGCCACACCGAAGCTTTTGGAGTTCATCGCGAAGGGACTGGGCGTATCGCGTCGCATTGCCGCTCCCTGCACGGGAGCGTTCATGCTCGCCGAGGCCGGCATACTCGATGGCCGGCGAGTGACGACTCATTGGGCTTTTGCGCGCGAGTTGCAGACACGGTTTCCGAAGGTAAAAGTCGAAGAGGACCGCATTTTCATCGTGGACGGCACCGTGTGGACTTCGGCAGGAATGACCGCAGGTATCGATCTCGCGCTGGCGATGGTTGAAAAAGACCTCGGTACCGAGGTCGCCCGCGCGGTCGCGAAGAAAATGGTGGTCTACCATCGCCGCGCCGGCGGCCAGTCGCAATTCTCGATGCTGCTGAAGTTGGAACCGAAATCGGACCGCATCCAGAGCGCCCTGAGTTATGCCCGCCGCAACCTGCAGACGCCCCTGTCCGTCGAGCAGTTAGCGGAAGTGGCTAACCTCAGCCCGCGTCAGTTCAGCCGTGCCTTCCGCGCGGAAACCGGGCAGTCGCCCGCGAAGGCAGTCGAAAACCTGCGCGTCGAGGCCGCCCGGCTGTTGATGGAGCAGGGACAACTGCCTATCGACATCGTGGCTCGGGAAACAGGCTTCTCCGACCGCGAACGTATGCGGCGAGCATTCCTGCGCGCATTCGGGCAGCCGCCTCAGGCGATCAGGCGCGCCGCACGCGTTGCCGCATAACCTGCGTCGCGACCGCTGACGATCGGCTAACTTCGGCGCGCGACACCCCTCCGGGCACGCGCGCGTCGGGTCCGCGCCCGCTTTACCTACTGCCGCGCCGGCTCCCGATGAAACACCTTGCGGAGCTCCACCTTCGCCTGATTCAACACCCGACGCTGCTCGGCCGACAGATTCTTGCCGCCGCGGTTGATCTCAAAATTGAGCATCGACATCGCCGAGCGGAAAGGCGTCGACTTCCGGCGGTGACTCGACTCCGCCGAGCGCTTTAGCGAAAGCGCGACCTGCCGCGCGCTGCGCGACTTGAACACTCCGCTCTGGAGATCCATCGCGTCACTTCGCGCCATGACACCCGCGGACCATTTCTTCGGCGCCTTCGCCTTCGCGCCTGACGCACGCGCCCTCTTCGCCGCCGGCCTAGCTCGCCCGCCCGCCGCTGGCTTTGACCGCCCGCCCGACGCGGCGCTAACTCGCCGCCTCGACACCGCCTTGGCATGCCCGGCCGCCGCCCTCTTATGCCTCGTAGCCATCTTCACTCCCTCCCCTTCGACCACGCCACGAACTCCTCAAAATCGATAGCGCCGTCGCGGTTCATATCGATCTGGTCGAAGCCGATCTGACATTCCTCCGCCGTCATGTCCTCTTCCACGTTACGCATGAAGCGAATGAACTCTCCCAGGGTGAGTCGGCCATCGTGGTTGAGGTCGTTATAGTCAAAATCCTCGCGCAGCCGTGCCCGCTCTTCGGCGCCCGGCTTGACGTAGTCGAGGGTGGTTCGATCACGTGTTTTCTCACGCATGGGAGTGCACCTCACGCGTGTGAGCCGCTTTACGCGCGGCCGCAGACCGCTCCGCCGGACCTTTCGTGCGCACTGCTCGGCGCGCCGACGCCGACCGTTGACTGCTCGAACGACGACCCGCGGCAGAATGCGCCTGCTTCGAGAGAGCTCTCGGCGAAGCGGCGGCGCCTCCCTCCCGCTTGAGGGCCTTCAGTGTCGCCCGAGATCGCTTCGCGGAGGCTTTCGCACGCGCTGGAGCACCATGACCACGAGCGTAGGCACGCTGTGCGCTCTTGCGGGTCTTCTCCGAAGTCGTCCCTTTCTTCGGGGGCTTTAATCCGACGCCAGCGCGCCGCGCCTTCGAAAGCCCAATCGCGATCGCCTGCTTCGTCGAGCGTGCGCCGTGTTTCCCCTCACGGATGTGGTCCATTTCCTCGCGCACGAACTCGCCGGCCTGGGTGCTCGCCGCCTTACCCGCGCGCTTGTCGTTGCGAGCCCGCTCGATTGTTCGCTTTTCTGGCATGTGAATCTCCAGTGACGTGGCCCGCTCGGGCGCCACAGTCGCCAACCTAACGGGAGATTCACATAAAGTCTGTCAGAGGGTGCCTACACAGCAAAGCGCGCTCAGCCGTTGCCAACCGCCAACGCCTCGCGCGCAGGATCGATGGAGCGTGATAACCACGCATACACCGAGCCCGACACCAACAATCCGACCAGCCAACCCACGTCTACCCCACCAAGTGCTTGCGCAGCCGGGCCGACATAGACACCCGGCAGCACGAAAAATGGCAGGGTTGCAGCGAAACCTATGACGTAAGCGACCAGCCCGCGCGCGCCCCAAGCGCCATAGATACCGTTTGGCAGGAACAGTTGCGCAATAACGTAGCGCCCGCGACGGACAAAGAAGTAATCAATGAGGTTGATCGACGTCCAGGGCACCAGCAGATACAGCATCATGGTGAGCGCCGCGAACAGCAACTCGATTGAGTTGGAGGTGCTTCCGAAGGCCAGCGTCACCCAGACCACGGCAAGCGCAATCACGGTAATCACACGCAATCGAGTGGTCGGAGTGATCTCGAATAGCGAATTCAACGCGGTCACTATCGTGAGCATTCCGCTGTACGCATTCAGCCCCGTGGCGGCGGTAAGGGCAGTGACTGAGCACAGCGATAGCAGCACTCCGAATCCCGGAATCAGCACATTGCCCGCATCATTGAGTGCTACCAGGCCATCCGAGGCTCCGAGACGCGTCGCCAGCCATGCACCAACGGCGATCAGCCATATGGCCGATGAGGCGGCACCCAGATACACCGCCGCTATGATCGAAGAGCGACTGGTGTTACGGGGGAGATAGCGAGAGTAGTCCGAGACCGAAGGCGCATAGGTGATGTTGAAGCTCGCGCTCGCCGCGAACTGGCCGGCGAACGCCACGGCTGAAAATCCGCCGACCATGGCATGCGTCGGCGGCACCTTCCCCAAGACGATAGCCACGGTCAACAGCGCGTAGAGCGGCAGACAAACAAAGAAGCACCAGCGGAAAATCCGATGCAGCCAGTCATACCCGTAGATCGCCAGCAGCGCCGCGGCGACCGACGTCACGATTGTCACCGCGCGCTCGTTCCAACCGAGAATTCCGTTGAGCCCGTGAGCGGACAGCACGCTGTTGGCGACATTGAAACCGAGGAAGGTAAAAAGAGTGCCGATCAACACGACCACCACACCCCGAAAACCAAACTGGGCGCGCGACTGGACCATCTGCGGCAGACCCAACTCCGCGCCCTGGGAGGCATGAAACGCCGCAAACAAGGTTCCGAATAGAATGCCCAACGTCCCCGCGAGGGCCGTGTAGCCGAAGCTCAGCCCCATGCTCGGACCGACGAAACCGATCGCGACCGTAAAAAAATGGAAGTTGCCCAGAAACCAGAACGACACCTGGTCGCTCACGCGCCCGTGACGCTCGGTGTCCGGCACGTAATCAATGGATTTGCTCTCGATCGCCAAACAGCGTCCCGTCAGCGATCGCCCGGAACACCGAAACTCGGTGCCGCGGCCGGATCGAGTGCCCGACGGACATAATCCTCAACCTGAGGCTCGTAGCGCTCCCAGAGCGCCGCGAGCTTCGCGACAGGATCGTCATCAGCCCAGTCGACGCGCAGATCCACAATGGGCCAGCTCACGTCGCGCACGACTAGAAGCCCCGCTGAGTGGATAGGCCCCGCCTCGCCACCAGCTTCAACACCAGCACGCAAGGCCTGCAACAGCCTGGCGGCGAACTGCGCCTCAAACTGCGCCTCAAACGCCGCAACCATCACCGCCGGCACATCCGCCCGCGCCAACAGATTCCCCGCCGCCGCGGCATTTGCCCCCACCGCCGAACCAACCACTCCCAACGCCTTCGTTCCCGAATGCACTACAGGCGGCCCCTCTCGCCCGACCACGATGAGCTGCCTATAAGCCCCAAAGGGCGTCGAATGCAGTGCATCCTCCAGCGCCGCTCGAGCGCTCGCGCCCCTGTCGAGCCCATCCAGAATCTGCGGCCCCAACGAGGGGTCCGTAATGTTCTGGGTAGCGACCGCCCCCGTACCCCGGCGTGCGTGCGCGCATCGCGCGGCAACAGCCGGCGACGACGACGCGATCGCGACACCAAACATGTTCCCTTCGGGAAAGCGCGCGGCGATCGATAAAGTCATCCTTCACTCCTCATCGGGAATGACCGCAATCACATCCACCTCGACCAGCCACTCCGGCCGCGCGAGACCCGCGACCACGATGCCCGTCGACACTGGATAGACGCCCTTCAGCCGGCTCCCGATCGTTCGATACACCGCCTCCCGGAAGCGCGGATCGGTGAGATAGATGGTGATCTTGCAGATGTGCTCGATCTTCGCGCCGGCTTCGCCCAACAGCTTCTCGATGTTCTGCATCGCCTGCTCGGCCTGCGCCGCCGCGTCACCGATACCGACATTCACCGCCGTGTCGAGATCCTGCCCGACCTGGCCGCGCACGAACACCACACTGCCGCGCGCAACGACGGTCTGGCACAGGTCGTTATCGAGCTTCTGCTCCGGATAGGTATCCCGAGTGTTGAATTTGCGAATTCGGATGTGCATACGCTATTTTCCGGCGAACCACTGTTGGATGGCCTTGTCCCCCGGTGGCCGGTCCGTCTTGGCCATGACCCGTTCGGACAGATCCGCCGCCTTGCGGACGAACTGCAGCGGCCCTTCCCAATCGAAATTGCGATATACCGCGGCCAGATGCGCGAACGGCGGCGACTGCGCGAACAGCTGGAACGTCAGCCGGTGTCCGGCGTAGTCGGAGTTCAGCAGGTCCCGCGCCAGGGCGAGCAGCTTACGACGATCGTCCGCAACCCAACTCTCGTTCACCGAATAATACTTCTCGAGCCAGGGCTTAGTTTCAACAGCGTCGAATGCCGCCTTATCCGGGGTGATGCAGATCTGTCCGCCACACAACTCGCGCGCGATGTGCATGAGGTGATGCAATTGCGAGCAGGCCAGAACGCGCCCGGCATAAAGGAGCGACTGATTCGGCATGAGCAGCCCTGCCGGACTCTTTTCGGCGAGCGCGATCGACGCCGTCAGATGGGCGTTGATTCCCTCGCGATACACGGCGAGCTCGGCGAGCTTTTCCTGCACCGCCTGCTGCTTGTCGAGTCCCGTCTGCCTGACATTGAAAAGCGCAGCGCCAATCATCATGTCCGCGAGCTTCAGGTTCCGCTGCACGAACGCGAATGCCGAGTAGCGGTGCAGGGTCGCTCGAATGAACATTGCCGCCTTGGTATGGCGGTAGAAGAGCACGTTTTCCCAGGGAATCAGCACGTCATCAAAAATGACGAGCGCCTCGACCTCATCGAAGCGGTTCGACAAGGGATAGTCGGCGGCCGGCGCGCGCCCGGCGAACCCGGTGCGGCAGATGAACTTCAGACCTGGCGAGTTGAAATTGCAGATGAACCCGACGGCGTAGTCCGACAACGCCTGGCTACCCCAGTTGGCGTTAGTCGGTTTGGTGAACGCCTGATTCGCATAGGCCGCCGCGGTCTCATACTTCGCTCCGCGGACGACGATGCCCGCGTCGGTTTCGCGCACGACGTGCAGGAGCATGTCGGGATCCTGCTCCTGCGGCGGCTTGGAGCGGTCGCCTTTGGGGTCGGTATTCGCCGAGACATGAAACGGATCGGAGTGTAAAACCGCGTCGATATGCCGCCGGATGTTGGTCGAGAACTGCGGGTCGACCTCGTTGAGCACGTCCTGCCCGTCGAACAGAGACCACATCTCGCCGACCGTCTCGTCGCCGACGCGAGTCACGATCCCGCCGATTTCTTCCAGGATCGTGTCGGTCGCGCGGCGCTTCACCCACCAGTCTTCCTGCGTGCGCGGTAGCTTGTTGGCGATGGCGTTCCACTCTTCCTGGCCCTCCTCGCGATACGCGAGGAGCTCGCGCGTCCCCGACTCGTGCTGCATGTCGTAGATGCGGGCGCGAATATCGATCAACGGCTTGAACATCGGGTGCTCGGCGAGCGCCTTGACGCGCTCGCCGTTGATGTAAACCTCACGGGCGTCGCGGATGGAGTCCAGATACTCCCGGCCGGTCCTGATCATGCCAATACCCCCGGAAAACTTTTTAAACCAGCCGCTCCAGCAGCGCGTCCATCATTGCGTCACAGCGGTGCAACTGGTCGCGATCAATATATTCGTCGGGCTTGTGGGCCTGATCGATCGAGCCGGGCCCGCACACCACCGTGGGCACACCCAAGCGCTCGTTGAACAGGCCCCCTTCGCTGCCGAAGCCCACTTTGATCCGTTCGTGCTGGCCCGTCAAAGCAGCCACAAACGCTACGACCTCCGAGTCAGCCGGCGTATCGAGCGGCGGATATTCGTTGGTTACCTCCAGCTCGATGCCGACATCCACATCATCTCTTTGGACCGAGCTGGCGATGGCGGCGGCATCCGCGCGCAGTCCCGCGACGATCTGCGCCGCGTCGTCTTCGGGAAGGTTGCGAATTTCGAATTCGAGGTCGCACCGCGCCGGCACTATGTTGAGCACTGTGCCGCCGCGCACGACTCCCACATGGAGCGTGGTGTACGGAACGTCGTAGGCGTCATCGCGCACGCCACCCGCTTCGATGCTCGATTGTCGAACCCGAATCTTGTCGACCAACTCGGTAGCCATGTAGATGGCATTGACGCCGCGACCCGGAGAGGCGGAATGCGCGGCATGCCCACGACAGGTCGCCGCCAATGCAGTCTTGCCTTTGTGGCCTATCGCCGGACGCAGCAGAGTCGGTTCGCCGACGATGCAAAACTGCGGCCGATGGGCCCAGGTCGCCATGTCGTCGATGAGGGAGCGAACCCCCACACAACCGATCTCCTCGTCGTACGAGAAAGCCAGCTGCAGCGGAATACGCAACTCGCGCTCGGTTGCGAGCTGTGCTGCCCGCAAGGCACACGCGATGAATCCCTTCATGTCCGCAGCGCCGCGAGCGTAGAGCCGCCCGCCGCGCTCGACCAGGCTAAAGGGATCGGAAGTCCACCGCTGCCCGTCTACCGGAACGACGTCCGTGTGCCCGGAAAGTAGCACCCCGCCGCGATCTCTGGGACCTACGACGGCATACAGGTTGGCCTTGCGACCGCTCGCGTCCCCGTAGAGCTTCGCTCGCACACCGCAACTCGCCAGGAAGTCCCGCACATACTCGATCAGCGCCAGGTTCGAATCCCGGCTGACCGTTGGAAAACTGATCAGCCGCTCCAGTATCTGCTCGCTGTTCATTCGACGGCTTGGAGCACTGGCCTAACGCTCCTTGAACGAGTAGCCGACCGTGATACCGACCGTACGCGGCTGGGACACGACCGCCTGGAAGCGATTCCCGTAAATCGCAGGATCGGTGTAGGAGTTGATGCCCAGATTGTTCGTGATGTTGTTCACGTACAGTGACGCCAGCCAATGGGTGCGCGTAAACGTGACGCGGGAGTCGACCATAGTGTAACCCGGTACGTGCGGCACTGTCGCCGACAGCGCGGGAATGATCACGCTCCGATAATTCGCATTCGCCGCGAACTCCAGCTCACCGTCCGCGATACGGATGTGGCCGTACTCGACCCCGAGCGCGACGCTGTTCTTCGGCGTACCGGGCATCGGCGAGCCCAGGGCGGGCGCGGGCACCGAAGTGTTTGGGTAAGAGAACAGAGGACTGATGCTCTTGAGCTTCGTCTGGTCGTACGTATAGCTCAACTGCGCACCCAAATGCCGCGTAATGCTGGCATTGAACTCCATCTCCACACCGCGGCTCTGGGCGTCGCCGATGTTCAACGCCGCCGGGAGCACCAACGGCGTGAGCTGCACGCCTTCCTGTACGTTGTGCCATTCCATGTCGTAGACCGCTACGGAATAGCTGAACCGCCCGGCGAGGGTTCCCTTGGCACCCACTTCGTAGTTGTCGACTTTGTCGGGCGCCAAATGGTTGAGTGCCGCCGGCAGAACGTAATGATCGTGAAATACACCGTTTTGATCTGTGTAACCCACCGGCTCGGTGGGCGGCAGCGCATTGACTCCGCCGCGCCGGAAACCCTGCGACCAGGTCGCATAAACCAGGTCGGTCTTGTCCAACTGGTAGGCGGTATTGACCTTCCACAACGCCCTGCGGAACTCGTCGCTCAAAGCCTCGTTCGCGGCGAAGCCCGGACCGTCGAACAGCAGGCCGGTCTGCTGCGCCTGGTTGACTGTCTGTTTGAACGCGCGCGTACCGCCGGTGACACTCCAGGCGGAGGTAACATGCCAAGTCAACTCGCCGAAGACAGCGAGGTCTTTGAACCGGGTTTCGAAATCGCCGATGTAAGCTTGATCGCGAACCAGGGGAATGCCGGCAACGCTGGTTGCGCCCGTATCAATGTACTCGCCCAATCCACACGTCGAGCCGTTCACAGCGCCTAAATCGGAAGGCACCGTCTGCGGACAATTGGCGTAGAAGCCGTCATAGCCGGGATAGTACTCGTGCTCCTGAATGAAGGTCTTCTGATCCTTGTAGAAGACGCCCGCCACCCAGTCAAACGTGCCTCCCGACTTGGAAGCCAGGCGAAACTCCTGGGACCATACCTTGTCATCGAACCGGTCGTGCCCCTGGATGAAGGAGCGGGGATTCTGACCGTAGAAGTTCTGGTAGAAGTAAAAGTTGGTGTACAGCGCAGTGAGATCGGTGTCGGTCGCGTTGTCATGACGCGCCCACGAGCTCGAGGACGTGAGGGTCGCGAAGCCCAGGTCATAGTCCGCTTCCAGCGCGACCAGGTTGACGCTGTCGCTCGTACCCTCCAGGCTGTTGGTCGCCGAGGATAGCCGATCGACGCCGGCCGGTACTGGGCTGTTATAGAGCTGCGGGATCAGATTCGTTCCCGGCAGCTGAGTGTTCGGGCTGATCCACTGGTTGTACGCTGCCGACTGTGTCGCTACGTACGGAAACCCACCGGCCGCGGCCCTCTGATAGTAATAGGAGAGCTGCGCCTTGAAATCATCGTTGGGCTTCCACAACGCCGCCAGACGAACGTTGCGATATTCATAGGTGTTCACGCCGTACTTGGACCACTTCGCCGGCGCGATGGCCGGATCGACGCCCACCGGGTTCGCGGGGGTGAGGGGTTGCGAAGATAGCGGTACACCGCTGCCGTCGAGCTGATAAAGGTTCGGTTGATTGATGAACCCCGCATCGTCGGTCCAACCCGCGTTCAAACGGATGGCGAACGTCTCGGTGATCGGCAGGTTGAGCACACCTGTGATGTCTTCGTTGAGCGCATGAGTGTGGTCTGTCTTGCTCAGACCCGCCTCGACCTTGGCGTCGAAGGCGCTGGGATCAGGCGCATTCTGGACAAAGCGAATGGTGCCGCCCAGGGATCCGGAACCATACAGTGTGCCTTGCGGCCCGCGCAGAATCTCAACGTGATCAAGATCCTGTAAACGCAAGTTCACAAACAGTGGTGTGTCATCCACGTAGGTCGCAACAGGCGGTATGACTGGCGAAGCCAACGCCAATTGACCCGCAGTGGCCTCACTGTTCAAGCCGCGAATGATCAGGGTGCTACCGTTGATGCCGCCAAACGGACCTTTGTCGGTGAAGTTGACTCCTGCCATGGAGTGCGCCAGACCCGCGATGTCCTGGATTCCCTCTTTCTCGAGAGCAGCACCGCTGACCGCAGTGATACTCAGCGGAATGTCCTGTGCCGTGGTGACACGCCGTGTGGCCGTCACGGTCACTTCACTTATGCCGATGTCCGAATCCGCATCCGCGTGCGCAGGCGCGCCATACAGTGCGGTCAGAACGGCCGCCGTTACGGAAGTTGCTTTCAGATAGGTGGAGGGCAGAACAGTTTTTGTCTTTTTCACAGCACACGGTCTCCTCGAGCAAGCAGCAGCTAGCGCACTTGCGGGATGACCGAGCACAGTTGCCGGGATTTTCCCCAACAAAGGAGATCGTCCCGGGGACACGGTCGACGCCTCCCCGCAATCAGATCTCCCGGGCTTTTATCCCGCCGTGTATCCACGCGAGCCGTTGGCTGCGCGGGGACTGCCTCTCTCGGACCAGACACCCACTATGGAGCAGGCCGGAACCCTAGACGCACATTTTCCAATGTCGTTGCAAAGCCCGTGCCGGGGTCGGCAGCAGCCCCCGGGATGGCATATTTACCTTGGAAAATAGGTGCTTACGTGCGGTGTACAGGTGTGCTGAGAAAGCAACACCGGGTCCGCGCACGCACCACGGCGGAGCAGTGCACCAGCCGCTGCCCTAACACTGCCCGTCGAAGTTGGAAGTTAACTGTGCGTAGAGCTCGGGCCGTCGATCGGCCCTGTAGGGAAAACACTTGGCGGCGGCGAGACGCCGCGCTTGGCTGATCTCTCCGATGATGAGAGCGTCGCCCACACCCGCCGCGGCAATCGCCTTGCCATCGATATCCGCCAGCAGGGAGCCGCCCAGGAATCGCATGCCGTTCTCAACCCCGGCATGATTGCAGTAGGCGACGAAGACCTGGTTCTCGACCGCACGGGCGGGAACGATATAGTCGGGCACGACCGAATATTCGTGGGTCAACGCGGTAGGCACGAGTATGACATCCGCACCGAGCAGGGCCAAACTTCGCACGGCTTCCGGATACTCGACGTCGTAGCAGATCAGCAGCCCCATTTTGAAGCCTCCCAGCTCGAAGGGCGGCTCGAAACACTCACCCGGACGATAAACGGCCCGCTCGTCCGGGCCGAAGAGGTGGGTCTTACGATAATGAGCCAGCCGTCCCCCATCGGGACCTATGACCTGGGCCGCGTTGTAGATCTGTCCGCCGGAAACATCCCGCTCCGCGTAGCCGTACGCGATCGCTATGTTGTTGCGCCGGGCAATCCCCGCGATAACCTGGGAGGAAATGCCGTCCCGTTGCTCGGCCAGCGTCGCCACGGCGGCGCCGATGTTGTAGCCGCAGAGCCAGCATTCCGGACATAACAGAAGCGACGCGCCGGCCGTGGCGGCCGCCCGGGCCGTCGTTTCCAGCGCTCCGAGATTGGCCACCGTGTCCGCGGGGAAGCCGGCCGTCTGCCACAAAGCGAGTTTCATTGTTTTACTGTGCTCCTCGCACGGTCCGTGCGCAAAGAAGTACGATACCCCAAGGGCGCACTATCATAAGAGGTCGAGACCCCCTGTGAACAACCGCGAGCAGGCCGCGCGCCTGGAAATCAATACCATCCAGCCGATCCCGGTCGATGCGCGGCACGGCACGGCGCGCGATCTGTTCAGTGTCTGGTTCGGCTCGAATCTCATGCTGCTGACGATTGTAACGGGCGGCCTGGCGGTGACCGTCTTCGCGCTGCCTTTCGGATGGGCCATCGTGGCGCTCGTGGTCGGCAATCTCGTCGGGGCCGTCTTCATGGCCCTCCACGCCGCGCAAGGGCCGACGCTCGGCGTGCCCCAGATGGTACAGACACGGGGCCAGTTCGGATCGCTAGGCTCTCTGCTGGTGGTCGGCATCGTCATCATCATGTACCTGGGATTTCTGTCTTCCAACCTCGTCATCGGCGGCGAGGCCATTGCGAACGTCAGGCCCGGTTTGTCGGACGTTCCAGGCATTGCCCTTGTGGGCGTGCTCAGCGTTATCGCCGCGATCTTCGGTCACGATCTCATACACGCCTACGCCCGGGTAATGACTTACCTGTCTGGTGTCGTTTTCTTGGTCACGGTCGGGTGGATCATTTGGGTACACGGTTTGCCCCCCGACTTCCTCACGCGAAACTCGCTGACGGCCTCCGGATTTCTTGGCACCGTATCGACGGCGGCGCTTTGGCAGATCGCGTACGCACCGTATGTTTCCGACTACTCACGGTACATGCCTCGCGACACGGGAGTGCGCACCGCGTTCTGGGCGACCTACTGGGGCTGCACGCTGGGCTCACTTCTACCGATGATTCTCGGCGCCATGGTGGGCCTCGCGGCGACGGAAAAGAGTCTCGTCGCGGGGCTCGCAACGCTGACTCACGGCATCGCGCCGCTGGTCCTCATCGTTTTCTCCGTTGGTGTGGCCACCACGAATGCCATGAACCTGTATTGCGGCGTGCTGTCGGTCCTGACTTTCGGACAGACTCTTTTCCCCGCGTGGATGCCCAAGGCGGCCGCCCGTGGGGTGATTTCGGTGATCCTCTTCAGCCTCTCACTGGCGGGTGCGCTACTCGGCAAGGACACGTTCCTGGCCAGCTACACCGAATTCATCCTACTGCTTCTGTACGTGTTGGTTCCGTGGACCGCCGTGAACCTCGTCGACTACTACCTGCTGCGCCACGGGCAGTACGACGTACCTTCGTTCTTCCGGCAGGATGGAGGAATCTACGGACGTATCAATGCCGCGGCCGTGGAATGCTATGTCATCGGCATCCTCGTGCAATTGCCGTTTGTCGTCTCTCCGGTGTACACCGGACCTGCGGCGCGCGCGATGGGAGGACTCGACATCTCGTGGATTGTGGGTCTGGCGGTGACTGGTCCGATTTATTATTGGCTCGCAGGTCGCTCGCAGGCCCGCCGGGCAGCTACCGCATGACAGTCGCCCCCCAGGCCGCCGGTACGCCGGCTCCCGGTATGCCCCCTGCAGGGGTTGCGGGCCTGCAGGGCCTGTGGCGGCGATCGCTGATCGCATGGCCCAGCCGTGGCGCCAGCGACACGACGACGAGCGTCCGTTGGCTGCAGGGCCCACGCGCCTACATCGATCTTCGACAGCCCGCACCCATACCTGACTTCTCCCGCGCACGAACTCTCGAAGACCTGACATACGACGACTGTGTCTGGCTGGCACGCCAGGAGGGCTTCGCCGGTTATCTGAGCTTCGACGGAACGCATTTCGAGTGGATCCGGGAGATCGACTTTCAGCCACCCTCCCCGAGCGCCGATGCCGGCTCGCTGAGGTGGGAAGGCGACGTGTTGATCGAAACCGGCCGCGACGCCGACTACATCGAGCACTGGCACCGCGACCCCTCGATTCCAACCACGCCCGCCGCCATCGTTGATCTGCAAGGCGCCGCACACAAAACCCGGGCAACGTTGCTGCGAGTGGGTCCGCATTTCATGTTCGCGCGCGCCCGCGCCACGAGCTTGGAGAAGGGCTACGGCTCGCTGGCGGAATATGTCGCAGCCGCGCCAGACCTGACGCGCGTGCGCGAGTTGATCGATTGCGAAATTTCTTTCGGCCGGGTGGATGAGTCGGGCCTGCGCATCACGGCCTCGACCCTCCCCTACAGAATCGGCGCTCTCATGGAGTTGGAATAATGGGACTCGAGCCCGACAAGCTTCCCGTCGTGAACGTCAGCGCATTGTTCGGCGACGATCCCGACGCCATCGCCGCGACAGCCGCGGAAATGGGCAAAGCCGCACGAGCGTTCGGCTTTCTATACGTGACCGGCCATCAGCAACCCCCAGCGTTGTTCGACGCAGTACTGGCGGCCGCGAAACGTTTTTTCGCACAATCTGCCGACGAGAAGCTGCGCGTTTACATCGGCAACTCCCGCAATCATCGCGGCTATGTGCCGGAGGGCGAGGAGGTATTCGCAGGGGGCGCCAAGGATGCGAAGGAAGCTTACGACAGCTCGCGCGACCTGCCCGCTGACGACCCGGAGTATCTCGCAGGCAACCCCCTGCTCGGCCCCAATCAATGGCCCGATCTGCCGGGATTCAAGGCCGCGGTGAGCGACTATTATCGCGCCACCTTCGAGCTGGGTCGCGTGCTGTTGAGAGGATTTGCCCTCGCGCTGGGAGAAGCCCCCGACCTGTTCGCACCCTTCCTGACACGGCCACCGAGTCAGTTGCGGCTCATACACTACCCGTACGACAACAACGCGTCCGACCGGCCCGGCCTGGGCGCCCACACCGACTACGAATTCTTCACGATGCTGCGCTCGACCGCGCCGGGTCTCGAAGTGATGAACGAGGCGGGTGCCTGGATCGACGCTCCACCGCTTCCGAACGCCTACGCCGTGAACATTGGCGACATGCTGGAGCTATGGACGAACGGAGAGTTCGTCGCGACGTCGCATCGCGTCCGCAAGGTGCGCGAGGAGCGCTACTCATTCCCGCTGTTCTTTGCGGTCGATTACAACACGCGCATCGCGCCAATGCCGCGCCTGCTACGCCCCGGAGGTCCGATCCGCACACCCCTCATTGCTGGTGAGCACCTGTTCGCGCAGACGGCGCAGACTTTCACGTATCTGCGCAAGCGACTGGAGACCGGCGAATTGGTCCTACCGGAGTCGTCGCTCGCACTGGCCTCTTTCGGCCAGCAGGCGAAACTCGGTGCGGTCCAGGAGACGTAGTGACTAGACCAGCGCCTCGGAGCGACCCATACCGAAATGGCGGTCCGCGATGAGACAAAGGATTTCAAACATCAGGGTCGCGCCCACCAGGGCGGTGTTGCCTGTTTGGTCATAAGGCGGCGCCACCTCCACCACGTCACCACCGATGAGGTTCAATCCGCGCAACCCACGCAGGAGCCGCTGCGCCTCCAACGTCGTGATGCCACCGATCTCGGGCGTCCCCGTACCGGGCGCATAAACGGGATCGAGCCCGTCCACATCGAACGAGATGTACGTCGGCCCATCGCCGACGACCTCGCGAGCCTCCTCGATGACGCGCTCGACACCGAGCGAAGCAAACTCCTCGATAAAGACAACTCGCATGCCCATCGCGCGGGAGAACTCGATTCCCTCCATGAAGTTCTGGCCGCCACGGATTCCGATCTGAATGGTCCGCCGCGGATCGAGCAGCCCCGCCTCGACGGCGAGCCGAAAGGGTGCTCCATGATGGAATTTGGATCCTGCAAACTCGCCCCACGTATCGGTATGCGCGTCGATGTGCACCATTCCGATGGGTGCGGAGGCGGCGAGCGCTCTGAAGATGGGATAGGTGATCGAGTGATCGCCGCCCGCCGTGACGGGCCGTATACCGGCCGCGTGCACCTTGCGGTAGAACGCCTCAATTTCCTCAACCTGCTTCGGCAGGTCGAAGCGGTTCGAAAACCGAACGTCGCCGAGATCGGCGATGCGACACAGATCGTAGGGATTCAGCTCGAGACCGAGATTGAACGCCCGCATGAGACTCGAAGCGTTGCGGATCTCACGCGGGCCATGCCGCGCTCCCGGCCGGTTCGTGACGCCGAGATCGGTAGGGACACCAATGAGCCCGATATCGACTTCAGCGAGGCTCCGCGCCAGCGGCGCACGCATGAAGGTTGCTATCTCCGCATAGCGCGGCTCCTTCATCGGATCGTATTCGCCGCCGCCGACGATATCCGGACGAATGTAGCTCTTCTCGGCCATGTTTCATTATCCTTTCACCACACTCTATTGGACAGGCCGTCCCTGCGGCCACACGGATGCACATGAAATTTAGATTAAACGCCGTTCTGGTGTTCCTGGCCACGGCCGCCACCACGCAGCTTGCCTTAGCCGGGGGCATGCGCCCGGAAGTTGCCGAGCACGGCATGGTCGCAAGCGTTCACGAGCTAGCCTCCCGCGCCGGAGTGGAGATCATGCAAGCGGGGGGTAACGCCATCGACGCGGCGGTTGCGACGGCGTTCGCCCTGGCGGTGGTGCACCCGGCGGCCGGAAACCTCGGTGGCGGCGGATTCATGCTCATCCGCATGAAAGACGGCGCGACCCATTTTCTCGATTTCCGCGAGAAGGCCCCCGCCAAGGCGACGGCGACCATGTACCAGGATGCGCAGGGAAACGTCATTCCCAACCTGAGCGTCGTCGGCTACAAGGCGGTCGGCGTCCCCGGCTCGGTGAAGGGACTCGTCTACGCCGAGGAGCACTTCGGCAAGCTGGGACTGAAGCGGGTAATCGCTCCGGCTATCCGCCTGGCACGCGACGGTTATGCACTGAGTTGGAACAACGCCCGCCTGATGACCGAGGACAAGGCGATGGCGGAGTTCCCCGACACCAAGCGGATCTTTCAGAATGACGGCAAGGGCTGGCACCAGAACGACATTTTCAAACAGCCGGAGCTGGCCCGCACTCTCGAGCGGATTGCCGCCGCACCCGATGACTTCTACACCGGCAAGATGGCTCACGAGCTCGCCGACTTCATGCAAAAAGGCGGCGGCCTCATCACCGCCGAGGACCTCGCCCACTACGAAGTGAAGGACCGCACTCCGGTACGCGGCACGTATCGCGGGCTGGAAGTCATCAGCGCGCCGCCGCCGTCATCGGGCGGCATCGCGCTGCTGGAGGTACTCAACATTCTGGAGGGTTACGACCTTGGCAAGGCGGGGCTCGACTCGGCCGAATCCATCCATCTCATCACCGAGGCCTATCGGCGCGCCTTCTACGATCGCGCGCAGTTTCTCGGCGACCCGGAATTCAGCGACGTCCCGGTGCTGCAACTCACCGACAAAAATTATGCCGTCGCGTGGCGCAGCTCGATCCAACCCACGCAGGCGACTAACTCGAGGACGTTGCAGCGTCCGCCGACTTCGACCGCCCTCGCTCGATACGTCGCCGCGCACCCGGTCGTCGCGCCCGTGAAAGAGAGCACTCAGACCACGCACTATTCCGTGGTCGATGCCGACGGTAACGCCGTTGCCGTGACAACGACACTCAATGCCTACTTCGGCTCTCGGGTCACGATCGGCTCGCTCGGCTTCCTCCTCAACGACGAGATGGACGATTTCTCCGCCAAGCCGGGCGCGCCCAACATGTTCGGCCTGATCCAGGGCGACGCGAACGCGGTGGGACCCAACAAGCGGCCGCTGTCGGCCATGACGCCCACCATCGTGTTGAAGGAAGGCAAACTCTGGCTGGTCCTGGGAACCCCCGGTGGACCGACCATTATCACCACGGTCGCCAACATCCTGACCGGGGTGGCGGACTTCGGTCTCGACATCCAACAGGCCGTGAACGCCCCGCGCTTCCACGAGCAATGGCTGCCCGACCGCATCATGTTGGAGCGCGATCGCTTCTCGCCGGACACCGTCGCCCTGCTGAAGGAGCGCGGCAACGACATCAGCTACGGTGGCATCGGCGACGGTGAGTGTATCGAGATCGATCTCGGCAGCGGCCGTCGCCTCGGTGCCAGCGACGCCCGCAACGAAACCGGCAAGGCGGTCGGCTACTGAGCGGCTAGTGCTGCCACAGGATATAAGGCGTTTCCAACGGAACCGCGACTCCCGCATGACTCGGCACGACGCGGACCGTGTAGTCCCTTGCCGGACGACTCGCGGGAACCTGCGCGCCGTAAGCCCACGCATGGCCGGTGCCCACCAACTGCTGTAACGGCCGCATCTCCTGCCGCACCGGCGCTTCGCCGCTGGCAAACAACTCGACCCGGACCGCTTCGGGCGCAAGACCGTTGAGATAAACCTGCACCTCGAAGCTGTGTTGACCGCCGTCAGTGCTCACTTTGAGCTCACCGAAGCGGACGGACGACCATTTCTCATCGAGCTCGCGGCGCCAACGCGCGATCTGCTCTCCCTGGGCGCCTTTGTTGGCAGACCGTTCGGCGTAGCCCTTCGCGCCGGGAAGATAGAACTTCTCGGTGTATTCGCGAACGGTGCGGCTCGTGGAGAACTGCCCTGTGAGTTGCGCCATGCTGGCTCGCACCCGAGCGACCCAGGCTAGCGGAACACCCTGGCCGTCGCGGGTATAGAACTGCGGTATCACCTCGCTCTCGAGGAGTTGGTAAAGCGCCTCGGCTTCCGCCGCATCCCACTGCGGATCGTCCCCATGCTCGCGACCGTCGCCCAACGCCCAGCCCACCTCCGGCGTATAAGCCTCCGCCCACCAGCCGTCCAACTCAGACAGATTGATACCGCCATTGACGAGTACTTTCATGCCGCTCGTTCCGCTGGCTTCCCACGGCCGGCGCGGCGTATTGAGCCAGACGTCGGCGCCCTGCACCAGGCGCTCAGTCAGCAACATGTCGTAGTCGCTCAGGAAAATGACATGCCGGCGTGCTTCAGTATTACGGATGAACTGGATCCACTGGCGGATCAACGCCTGCCCCGGCTCGTCCGCGGGATGCGCCTTGCCGGCCATGATGAGTTGCACGGGGCGCTGGGTGTTGGTCAGGATCCGTAACAGCCGCTGGGGATCGTGCAGCAGCAGATTCGGCCGCTTATAAGTTGCGAAGCGGCGCGCGAACGCGATCGTCAGGACATCCGGATCAAACATCCGGCGCGCATTCGCCGTCTCGTCCGGTGCGGCACCCGAGGTCGCAAGCTCGCGCGATATCCGCTCGCGTGCGTATTCGATGAGCTCCTTACGTGCGGCGCTGCGAAACTTCCACAGCTCCGCCGGCTCGACCGCACCGATCTGAGCATCATGGGAAGTGGAATTTCCCAACCATCGATCCGGACCGCAAGCCTTGGCCCAGAGCGCGTCCGCGCCCGCCCCGACCCATGTTGGTGTATGCACACCGTTCGTTACATAACCAACGGGCACCTCTTCCGTCGGCCAACGAGGAAATAATGACTGAAACAGGCTGCGGCTCACCACCCCGTGAAGACGGCTTACTGCGTTCACCGCGGCGCTGCCCCGTATCGCCAGGTACGCCATATTGAAGCTCTCGGTCGGATCGTGAGGGTTTTGCCGGCCCAAACCCAACAGCTCGTCACTCGAGATGCCCAATGACGTGCGAGCATACTCTCCGAGCAGGCCCTCGATGAGATCCGGCGCGAAGCGATCGAAACCGGCGGCCACCGCCGTGTGTGTCGTGAAGAGATTTCCGGCGCAGGTTGCGGCCAGCGCGGCATGGAACGGCAGCCCGCTCACGGCCATGAAGCTGCGCGCGCGTTCCAACACCGCGAAGGCCGCGTGTCCCTCGTTGAGATGGCAGACTTCCGGCTCGATCCCGAGCGCCGCGAGCAGCCGCCACCCGCCGATACCGAGCACGAGCTCCTGCATGAGACGCAGATAGGAGCCGCCGCCATAGAGCTCACTCGTGATGCCGCGATACGCGGGGTAGTTGGCAACATCGTTACTGTCGAGCAGGTAGAGCTTCACCCGCCCCACCTGCACCTGCCACGCACGCAGCCAGATCGAGTGGCCCGGCAGATTCAGCTGCAGGCGCAGCCAGTCGCCGTTAGGTCCCCGAAGCGGAACGATGGGCAACTGCCCCGGATCGTTGTAGGGGTACATCGCCTGCTGCCCGCCGTTAGCATCGATCACCTGGCGGAAGTAGCCTTGACTGTAGAGAAGACTCACTCCTGTGACCGGCACGCCCAGGTCGCTCGCGGCCTTCAGCTGATCCCCCGCCACGTTGCCCAAGCCACCCGAGTAAATGGGCAGCGCCTCGCTCAACATGAACTCCATGCTGAAGTATGCGATGTGCTTGAGCGAGGACTGCGGATGCGCCTGCTGAAACCAGGCCGGCTTCGCCAGCGCCGCCCGCTTGGCCTGCTCGATCTGGTCCACTCGGCCGCGAAACTCGGGATCGGCGAGCAGCTTCTCGATGTGATCGCGCGAGGCGGTGCGCAACACCGCCCAGGGATTGTGCGTGAGGTCCCACAGGACCGGATCGAGGGCCCGCCACACCTGCTCGCTGGCGTGATTCCAGGAGGCGCGCAGGTCCAGCGCCAGCCCGGCCAGTTCCCGGAACCCCTCGACGTCGTGCGGGAGCGCTCGGAAGAGTCCCCGGCTCGCTTCGGTCTGATCACTCATTGTGGGCTGTCACTCTGTGAGGCGCGGTGGTACAAGAGGCGAAATTCGAGGCAGGCTATCCTGCACCACAATTGTTGCGGATGAATTGAATAAGGATGCGGGGACTATGGCCAACGAAACCTTTCCGATCGACCTGAGCAAACTGCAGCCGCTCAAGCTCGACCCTGCCGTCACCACGCTGAGCGACGCGCAGAAAGCGACGCTCAAGCAGAATATTCAGTTGTGCCGGGATACCATCGTGTTCTTCACCGCGCTCGCCGGTGCGAAAGGCTTGTCCGGCCATACGGGCGGCGCTTACGACACCGTTCCCGAGCTCACTATCATCCGCGCCTTCATCGCCAACGGCGCGCCCATCGTGCCGGTGTTTTACGATGAGGCGGGCCACCGCGTAGCGACGCAATATCTGCTGAGCGTGCTGAATGGCGCGATGCCGGCGGAACGGCTACTGCACTACCGTGAGTTCGATAGCGGGTTGCCTGGCCATCCGGAAAAAGGACTCACACCCGGGGTCGAATTCGCCTCTGGCCGCCTCGGGCATATGTGGGCGTTCTGCAATGGCGTCGCCATGGCGAACCCCGGCAAATCGGTGGTGCTGCTGGGGTCCGACGGCAGCCAGATGGAAGGCGACAACGCTGAGGCAGCGCGCCTCGCGGTCGGCAAGCAGCTCAACATCAAGGTGCTGGTCGACGACAACAACGTCACGATTGCAGGTCACCCGCAGGAGTACCTGACCGGCTACGACCTGACTCGGACATTGTCCGGCTATGGCCTGCAGACAGAAACGACCATGGGTGAGGATCTCGACGCGCTGTACATCGACCTCTGCCGCGCGTTCTCAGACTCGAGGCCGCACGCCCTGGTCATCAAACGGCCCATGGCTCCGGGCATCGTCGGTGTCGAGGGCAGCCCGAAGGCGCACGAGGTGCTCGAGACCGAAATCTCCATCGCCTATCTGGAAAAGCGCGGCGGCTACGAGAAGGCGATCGAAATGCTCAAGGCGGCCAAGCCCGCCAAGAGCCCGCTCACCTACAAAGGCTCGAGCGGCGTCGGCAAGAATCGCGACGATTTCGGCAAGATCATCAACGAGATCCTCGACGGCATGAGCGAAGCGGATCGCATCGCCAGTGTGAAGGTGTTCGACAACGATCTCGAGGGCTCCTGCGGTCTGCATCACATCCGCAAGAAACACCCGGAGGTGTTCGTCCGCGGCGGCATCATGGAGCGCGGCAATTACTCCGCCGCGGCCGGCTTCGGCTCGGAAAAAGGCAAACAGGGCATCTACGCCACCTTCAGCGCCTTTCTGGAGATGTGTGTCAGCGAGATCACCATGGCGCGCCTGAACTTCTCGAACGTGCTGGCGCACTTCAGCCACAGCGGCGTCGATGACATGGCGGATAACACCTGTCATTTCGGCATCAACAGCATGTATGCGGATGGCGGCGTGACACCGGTACACGGCCCGGACACCACCCGACTGTATTTCCCGGTCGACCAACACCAGTTCGCGGCCTGCGTGAAACGCATTTACAACGATCCGGGGCTGCGGTTCGTATTCACCACGCGCGCACCCGTACCTGACATTCTCGGCGAAGATGGCAAGCCGCTCTACCAGGGCAAGCCGTTCGAGCCCGGCAAAGATTACATCGTGCGCGCGGCACCTGCGGGCGGCGGTTACGTAGTCGCGATGGGCGAGACGGTGTATCGCGCGTTGGACGCGGTCATCCGCCTGCAAGAGCAGGGCGTGAAGGTCGGCCTCATCAACAAAGCAACACTCAACGTCGTTGATCAGGACACGATGAAGACGCTGGCGGGCGTTCCGTTCGTGCTCGTCACCGAGGGTTGGAACGTGAAGACCGGACTGGGAAGCCGCTTCGGCACTTACCTGCTGCAGGCCGGGTTCAAAGGCCGCTACAACCACCTCGGAACCAACCGGGAAGGCTCAGGCGGGCTGTGGCAGCAGATGGGGCACCAGGGGCTGGATCCGGACGGGATCGCGAAAGCGATCAAGGCGTTGATGTAACCGGTTACGGCGCCGGCCCGACACGCGGCGCCTCACCGTCTCCATCCAGCGGGTCCGCCGCAACGCGGACCCGCGGATTCCGGATCACCTGCGGCGCAGTTCGCGCCCTGGCAGGGCTGTTAGCCGCGATCTGACTTCAACGCCTTGGCGCGTTGCTTGACCATGTCGTATTCAGCGTTCGCCTGGTTCTTACACGCCTTCTGTGCATCGCCCGCGAGCGCCTCGCACTTCGCCAACGCGATCTTGTTCTCGCCTTCCGCCTGGATGACGGCATCGTCAGCGGCGGTGCGCACTTCCTTGGTGTTCGCCTTATCGACGTCCTTCGACAGATCATTGGTCACGGCGGCGTCGGTCTTTTCCGCCTTCTCCTCGGCGCGCGCATCCTTCTTTTCAGCTGACTCGGTCGCTTTGGCGACGTCGCTCGCCACTTTGTCCGGCGACTCGGCCTTGTTGCAGCCACTCAGCACCAACATGGCGGCAACCGCCGCCGACAACAAAAAACCTGCCCTCATCATGGCCTTCTCCCGCTTAGGTGTTGTAAATCTCTCGGCCTCGGGGACTCGAGGTCCCCGAACCGGTGTATGCACCTTCAGCAAGAGGTGTGCCGTGCAGATCCGCGGGCGGCGGAACTGACGAGCCAGAGGTTCCGCTCAGGGGCCGCGGCGACTCGCTTCGAACAGGAACCACACGCGCCGCTCGGTCTCGTCGATCCAGTTCTCGATGAGGCTGGCGGTGGCGATGTCACGCAGCTCGTCCACGACGTCGTGCACTTCGCGTAAGCGTGCAGCCAGGGACTGATTGTCCTCCCGCAGCTCCGCCAACATGTCTTGCGGGTCGACGTAATCGGCGTCGTTGTCCTTGATACGCTGGAGTTTGGCGATGTGACCGATCGAGCGCAGCGTCGAGCCGCCGACCTTACGGATCCGCTCTGCGATGGGATCGGCCATCGCGTAGATCTGGTCGGACTGCTCATCCAGCAGCAGGTGATAGTCGCGGAAATGCGGACCACTCATGTGCCAGTGGAAATTCTTCGTCTTCAGATACAGCGCGAAAACATCGGCCAGAATCGCGTTCATACCGCCACTGATATCCGCCGAGGCCTTCGTGCCCAGGTCAGTCGGCGTCACCAGGGGCGCCTTGCGCCGTTCCTTCAACTCAGTTTTCTTCGCGTCTTTCATTGCCATGACGTTGCCTCGATCGAGCGGGTTATGGAGCGAGATACACTCGCGGGACATTTAAGCATGCGGCAGCGGCTGCCGCCTGTCTGGTATCAATCTATCATTCGTCACACAGCCTCCCCCGGGGGTTCGACCGGTGGCACGCCCTGGCGGATATCCGCCGAAAAGGTGTCGCGCCGGTCGGATTCCTTCGCACGTTCGGTAATGCGCCCGCGCGTGTGGAGTTCCTCCAGTGGGTACCGGGCGTCCAGGCCGCCGACCTTGTAGACGTACGCAGGCAGGTAGCCCGACAGCAGCAGCCGGTAATCCAACGGCAGATGACCCACAATCCGCTTTGTCATCTGGTAGATGATGGTGGTGCAGTTGGCAGTGATGGTGTTATAGAAACGGGGACTGCGCACCAGCTCATTGGCCGTGTCCACATAGGAGAGGAACAGCGAGCGTATCTCGGCGACCGGCATGCGGATCCGATACAGATAGTCGTCCTCGCCGCGCACGTTGGTCCGCACCCGGATCACGTCACGCTCGTCGCAGGCGATGATGCTGAGCTCGAACTCCTTGAAGAAGCCACCGATCTCCGAAAAGCTTTCCGTCTTCTCTCGCCGGATCTCCACTGAGAAAACAACATGCTCGCCGTCGTCGAAACCGAACGAGATGAGCACGTGCGCGATCGCCGGCATCGACCAGTAAGACAGAATCATGTCGAGTGAATTCAAGCGGCGCAGATCGTAGACCCGGGTCTCCCAGCGCTGTGTGTAGTCGGTCCTGGTGCGCCAGTCGAAGTGGCGCACATTACGCAGAGTGACGCGGTCCGCGGCAATCACACCTGTGGTCATCCTCGCCACATCGTCAGCCCATTCACGATCGTTGCAGGGCAGTATCTGCCGCCACCAGAACAGAAGCGCCGCGAATACGCAGCCGAAGCCCGCGAGGCTGAGAGCTACAACACCCTGCGTCAAGGCGACAACAATCACGACCCCGAACAAACCCCACAGGGATACAGCCAGGCCCCGCAGGACCGTGGCCAGACCTCCCGGCAACCGGCGGCCCGGCGCCTGGAACCACAGGGCAAAACAGCCCCAGCCAGTGAGGAGACCGACGCAGAGGATTGCCGCCGCGATCACTTCCCCGCCGGCGCGGCGGGGTTTTGCGGCTTACGCCGCCCACGCGCGCGCAGCGCCTCGTCCTGGATCAGATCCCGGTGAACGTACAGGAAGCGGATGGTTTCATACTCGAACTGCGAGCCGCTGCCGTAGTAACGGAAGTCGATCGCCGCGCGCTGATCGATCGCGTTGACGACCCCGAGTGGGTAGGTCTTGTTGCCGCGATATAGATTCGCCACGTTGATTCCATACTCGATGCCGTAATCCGCCAGAAAGCCGAAACCATCACGAAAGGTCGACGGACCGAGCAGCGGAATGACCAGGTAGGGGCCGGGATGCATGCCCCAGGTCGACAGTGTCGCACTGAAGCCCGTCTGCTCGTTCGAGAGTTTCAGTTTCGTGGCGACATCGAACAGCCCGCCGATACCGATGGTGCTGTTGATAACGAACCGGCCGAGGCTGCGCGTCCCGTTACCGAGCCGCCACTGCAGGCCGTAGTTGATGGTGCTGGTCACTTCCGAGAGGTTACGAAAGAAGTTGTGCACGCCGGCCCGGATCGGACCTGGCACACGGCGATATCCGTTCGCCACTGGGAGAAACACCTTCTCGTCAAAACGGGCGTTGAAACGATAAGTGAAGCGGTTTATTCGTTCCAACGGGTCGTAGGTGTACATGGAGGGGGCTTCGGCGGGAGTCAGGGGCACGAGTGGAGGCTCGGAGTTCGACGCGGTGGGGGCGCCGGTTGTGTTCGTGCCCGTGCTGGCACTCGCGACAGGCGCAACCTGCGCGGCGGCCGTGGCCTGCTGCGCCTGGACGAATTCCTCTGCTCTTTTTATGGCCACGGCATTGTCAGCCGCAGGTGTCTCCGGCGGCAGCCGGCGGACTGACACGCCCTCCGTGGCACAGCCACCCAGAACCAACAGCATCATCCCGGCAAGCAAGCCGGTTGCCACCAGAACCCTCACGGCGTCTGCTCCTGCGGCTGACGCGACTGCGGCTCCTGCTGCATCTCCTGTGGTTGCGGCGGCGGTTCCTGCCGTTGCGCCTGCCCCTGCCAACGCCCCGCCAGCATATCCAGCATATCGGCGATCTGCCGCCGCTCGCCCAGATTGCCCAGGTGCCCGCCATGGTCATAGACCGCGATGCGACTTCCCAGCGTGGTCCGCAGCCACGCCAGCTCCGCCTTGTCTAGAATCAGGTCGTCACTGTTGGTCTGCACATAGTAATCGCCATTGTCGCGCAGAGCCGCGCCGATGATGTCGAGACGATTTTCAGCCTGCAACGATTGCGGCGTCGAGCCCGGCCGGTGCGCCATATAGTAAGGGGCGAATACCTTGTTGAAATACTCCGCGAAGGTCTTATTCCGCAAAGTGCGCCCGATCTGCTCCAGTGAATCTCCGGCGCCGGGCGGATGCTGTGGATCGATCACGACACCCGAGCGGGCGTACAGGTCGCCGGCAAAAAACACATCGACCAGCTCGAGACGGAAGGTCAGCGCGATCGCCGCCGAAAAATCCGCATCCGTCCGGAGAACGCTGGCCGCAGCGCCGAGTAGATCGGTGTCGTCGATCTGCACCTTGTCGGAAGCCCGATACAGGTTGGCCAGCCGTGTATAGAGTTTCCGATAAAGATTCTCGAGGCCGGCGTCGCCCGAGCCGATATTCAGCGCGAACAACTGGTCGAGCCGGTTGATGGAGGAGAACAGGCTCACCGGCGGATTGATCATCACCGCGCGGTGGATCTTCAGCTTGCCCTCCGTCGCGTCAATCGATTTGACGATCGCCGCGTTGGCCCCGCCGAGGCTGTAGCCGAGCACGTCGATATCGGTAATCGGGGCGTGTCGCGGCAGGTGAGCGATGATTCTCTGCATCGCTGCATACAAGTCGTGGCCATCCTGGAGAAGATCGCCCGCGACACCCGTACTGGATGTAGAGACGATGAATCCCGGAAACGTTGGCGAGGGCAGCGTCAGGACGTGGTAGCCGGCCCCGTAAAGCGCCCCCCGCAGAGTCGACAGCTTCGTGGTGTTGCCATCGCTACCGGTGCCGGAGATGACGATTGCCAGAGGTGCCGGCTTGTCCTGCGCTGAAAACCAGACGCGCAACCGGCTGTCGAACCACAGCACCTTAGGCACCGGGCGCGCCCAGGGCATGGAGATGTCTATCTCTTGCAACGGCACTGTCGCCGGCATGGGCGCGATGTCCTGCGGAGGCGTACCAAACACCGTCGCGCGGAGCGCGGCGGAATCCGCCAGCCCGGTAGCGGGGTCGTTGTCGGGTGCTGGCGCAGCCAATGCCGATGTTGGCCCGACGAGCAGGTGAGGCACGGCGAAAAGCGCCAGCAACCAGCCCCTTCTCCGCGGCAGACCTCGAATCAACTCGCGACGCCCGTCACAGCGGTACTCATCAGACCGGGGCTCATCAGACCGGGGCTCAACACACCGGGACCCAACACACTGAGACTCATCACTTCGCGACAAAGATGCTCTTCGGCATGCGCACGTGAACGCCATAGTTCGGCTTATCGACGAGCTGCGTGATAGCAACATTTCCGGCGAGGCTCACGAGTTGATAGGCCTGATGCTTGGTGAGCTTTCTTTGCACGGCCACAAAATCAATCATCTCCTGGATCGCGGCCTTGGTGGCCACTGCCAGATCCGGATCGGTCGCCATGCTGATGTAGTCCGTCGCGGTTTCCGCACGCGGCCATGTCAACTTCATGTCTTTACGCACGGTGAGCTGCAAACGCCCACGCAGGGAAGTCTCTATCGCCGTCTGGTCGACTTCACCGTCGCCTTGCGCGGCGTGCCCGTCCCCGATTTCGAACAACGCTCCACGGGTGAAGATAGGGATATAGAGCGTAGTGCCCGCAACGAGCTCGCGATTGTCAAGGTTACCGGCGTGGCGGCCCGGTGGATTGCTGCTAACGCGCCCCAGCTCCGGCGCGGGCGCTACACCCATACTGCCAAAAAAGGGATGCAACGGCAGCACAATGCCCGGAGCAAACTCGGAGGTCATCCGACTGCGATCGAGATTCAGAATCTTGCTGGGCGTGTCCGGCTCGCAGTTCTCCGGCAGAAAACCCTTGCAACCGTTGTAGCCATAGTCGAGTGGCAGCAGGATCGCCAGGATCTTCACTTCCAGCACATCGCCAGGCTCCGCGCCCTCGACATACACAGGGCCGGTGAGAACATGACCACCCGGTCCTTTGCGATCACCCGTGACCTCTTCGACAATGGCTTTGAGTGAGGCCTGGATCTTCTGGTCCGGCACACCCGCCTTGGCAAGACCCGCCGGGGTATTGGTCAACACTGTATCGACGTCAATGATGTCGCCCGAATCGATATGTAGCGCTGGTTTCGCATCCGACCAGTAATACCCGTAGGCCACGGTCGACGGTGTCACTTCGAGACGGTGGGTTTTCGGGGGCTGGGCAGAGGCAGCAAGCATCGTTCCGAGTGCAACAACGCTGGCGTAGGCGAGTAGAGGTAATTTCATAGGCCCAATAACTTAGCACGCTTTATCTGAAGCGCGACCGGGAACAAAAGTCGCACTGCCCCGTTTCGGAAGCATCACCCGAGGAAACTCTGCACCAAAGATGACCGATCAGCCGCCTCCTTCGCTTCTCGCCCACGGCGCCGAGCAACTCAGTCTCGTAACCGTCGACGCGTACAACGCGGAGTTGCGCAGTTCCGAAGGGTTTGTCGGCGACCGCGCCAGCAAGCGGGCTTTCGTAGCGATCATCGACGACTGGCGCGCGCGCGTCCGGCAGGCCGGCGAAGATCCGTTCGGTGATACACCGACTGCCGAAATCAGCAAAAAGCAGCTCGATAAGGTCATGGCGCAAGGCGATGCGGAGGCGGCCGGCATCATTCAGGGCGCCATCGAGGAATTCTCGCAGGAATTCGCGCAGGTCATCCGCCGGTTCCTGCGATTGAAGAATTGGAAAGATGTCCAACGTATCGCCGTGGGGGGCGGGCTGCGGCAAAGCCGCATCGGCGAGCTCGCCATCGGCCGCACCGCCATCATACTCAAAGCCAGTGGCTTCGAAGTCGATCTCAAACCGATTCAGTACGAGCCGGATCACGCCGGCCTGGTCGGCAGTGTGCAACTCCTGCCCTCATGGATTCTCGCCGGTCACGACAGCATCCTCGCCGTCGACATTGGTGGCAGCAACATCCGCGCGGGAATTGTCGAACTGAACGCGAAAAAGAACCCCGACTTTTCAGCAGCCGTCGTCGGACGTTTCGAGCTGTGGCGACACAGCGAGGACAGCCCGGCTCGCGAGGACGCAGTGAAGCGCCTGATCGAGATGCTCGTGGATCTCATCAAGCGCGCCGAAAAAGATGAACTGAAGCTCGCGCCATTCATTGGCATCGGCTGTCCCGGCGTCATCCGCTCCGACGGCACGATCGATCGTGGCGGTCAGAATCTGCCGGGTAACTGGGAAGTGAAAAGCTTCAACCTGCCGAATCTGCTGCGGGAAGCGATCCCGAAGATTGGCGACCACGAGACGCTCGTGGTCATGCACAACGACGCGGTGGTGCAGGGCTTGAGCGAAGTCCCGTTCATGCGAGACATACAACACTGGGGCGTGTTGACGATCGGCACCGGCCTCGGCAACGCGTGCTTCACGAACCGGGAGAGCGCGGAAAAAGAGCCCGAGAAGGCCGAGAAGGCCGAGAAGGCCGAGAAGGCTGAGAAGGCTGAGAAGAAGTCGTCCGAGAAAAAGTGAGTTCGAGCGCGCCGCCGCGCGCTGGAATGAACTCGAGCGCCACCGGGCGCAGGTATGAGATCTAGCGCCGCCCCGGCGCTAGAATGAGCTTCAGCGCCGCCGGGCGCTGGTATGAATCTTCCGGCCGGCCTGGTAAAGCGCAACCATCATCCGGCTGTGCGCCAGGAATTTACTGACCTGCTCTTCCGAGTCGAGGCGTTGCGAAGCCGCCATCACGGCCTGTCTTGCGACCT
>JAQGOE010000080.1 GCA_028293725.1 Gammaproteobacteria bacterium
ATCAGCACCAGCGGCTTCGCCTCACTCACCGCCTCGCAGATCGGTGCCATCACCTCCACTCAGGTCTCCGGCCTGAGCACCTCTCAGTTGAGTGGCCTGGGCACCGCCCAGGTCGCCGCGGTCTCCACCAAGGATATCTCCTCGCTGTCGACCACCCAGTTGGGTGCCTTGTCGGTCACGGCGTTGAGCGCCACACAGGTCAGTGCGCTCACCACCACGCAGGTCGGCTCCCTCAGCACGAGCTCCTTCGGCTCACTCTCCGCCACGCAGATCGGCGCCATTACGTCGGTGCAAGCTTCGGCGCTGACGAGCGCACAGCTCAACCAGCTGAACTCGACTCAGATCGCGGCACTGTCGACCAAGGACGTCCCCAATCTGACCACGACAACGCTCGACAATCTGGCGACCGCCAGCCTGGCAATGCTGACGTACACGCAGGTGAGCAGCATGACCAGCGTGCAGATGCACTCACTGACGACCGGCCAGATCGGCGTCCTGCAGGTCTAAACGGTCACGCGCCGGGCGGTAGAGGTTGCGACGGCGGCGGCGACATCCTCCATGGTCACGCCAGTCAACCGCCAGACGACCTCCCGCTCACGCGGGTTGAGAGCCCGCCACCAATCGAACAACAGGGCCGGATTGATGTTGGGAACGGCGCCGGGCGGCGGCGGCTCGCCAATGCCGTAATAGAAGCTTTCCCACATGCACTGATAGTTGACGGTGACCCGGTCGGTAATGGCCACGCCCGCAAGGCCGCGGCCGTGCAGAGCGACTGAAAAGACCCGATCGCCGACCCCCGACATCTGCCGCGGCATCAGCGCCCACAGCGGCAGCGCCTGGTAGGAGCCGGGGAAAAATGCGAAACAGTTGGTATCGACGAACCTGGCGGTGGGCTCCTCCGTGATCGGCATGATGGAGCCATCGGGCCTGCGGAAATTGCGCCTGACGACCACGAAGTCGGTTCCCGGGCCGGCGGCGCGCAGGCACAACTCCACGTGCTCGGGCTCCAGCCAATTGTCCGCATCGAGCATCATGATCGCGGGATAGCCTTCCGAGCAGGCCAACATGGCAGCGATGCCTCGCGGAGTATTACCGTAGTCGCCGTGAGAGCGATCGAGCTTCAGATGGCGGACGGGCTCCGCATCGATCCAGTCCTGCGGATGGCCATCCGCGACCAGAAAATGCTCCGTCGGGACAGTCTGGGCACGCACGCTGTCCATGCACCGCCGCAACAGTGCGGGATCCTCCTTGTAGTAAGGTGTGATCACGATGGGACGACGCGCTGTATCCATTCCTCGACCTGAGTGTTTTAGCCACGAGCGATGACTGTAACAGCCGGGCGTCGGGTCATTCCGAGAACTGAATATGTTTAGTCCGCAGCGGCCCTGTGACGGAGCGCACACTCCGCCGGCGCCCCTGCAAGGGTCGCGCCTGGCGGCGACAGTGTGATCTGTCCGGCATAAGCGGGGGTCGCGAATATGTAAAACTTCCGCCGCAACCCATCGATTCGGCCGTGACACAACAACCATGAGCATTCATCCAGGGCACCTGGAAGCACTGCTGGAACAGATCAACGCGGGACAGGCGGCCGCGGCGCTCCCCGAGCTCGAGCGCCTGCAAGCGCAACTGCCGACGCATCCAGCGGTACTGTCGCTCCGGGCGGAGGCACTGCGCCTGGCGGGAAGGCCCGCCGAGGCCATCGCGGCATTCAAACAAGCGGGCGAGCAAGGCGCGGGACCCCGCAGTTGGCTGGCCGCCGGCATCCTGTTGGCCGCGGAGCGCGCCACCGACGAGGCGCTGCAGTGCCTGTTGAAGGCCGCCGCCGAAACTCCCGACAGCGAAGAGGTATTGGATGCACTCATCACGACGCTCTTCAACGGCAACCGCCACAGGGAAGGCATCGAGTTCGCCCGCAGGCAACTCGCGCTCTCTACCAACCCCACGCTGCTCTCGCGCGCCGCGCTGCTCCTGCAAGCCAACGATCTCTACGAAGAGTCGTCGGATGCATTCAAGAAAATCGTCCGGATGGCCCCCGATGACCCGGCATTGATCGGTGGCGCGCTCGTGCCGGCGCGCTTCACTTGTGAGTGGGAGTGGAGCGAGTTGTTGCAGAGCAAGCTCAGCGCGTTCTACGAGCAGGGTAGATTCGACCTGCCGCAGGAATTTCCGCTGACTCACATAACATGGTGCGCGGATGAGGCCCGCAATCTCGGAGTAACCCGCGCTTACGTCGAGCGCACGGTGCCCAAGGTAGAGCGAATCGCCGCGCCCGCGCAGCGCCGTAGCGGCGGGCGTATACGCATCGGCTATTTGTCGTCCGACTTCCGCAATCATGCCACCATGCATCTCCTGGCTGGTGTGTTTGAGCATCACGACCGCGAGCGGTTCGAGGTGTTCGCCTATGACTATACCGCTCCGGACATCTCCGAATACCGGCAGCGCTTTCTGGACGCCGTCGAGCACCATGTCCCGATCCACTTCCTGAGCGACCGACAGGCCGCGGCGCGTATCGCCGAGGATGAGTTGGACATTCTGTTCGACCTGAAGCTCTATACCGGAGGGGGCCGGGCGGGCATTCCAGCACATCGGCCCGCGCCGGTGCAGGCGGCCTACATCGGCTTCCCTGGCAGTGCGGCTCATCCTGAGATCGACTACATCGTCTCAGATCGGTTCGTGACGCCGGACGGCAGCGCGCCCTACTACACCGAGAAGTTCTGCCGCCTGCCGCATTCGTACCAGTGTAATGACGGGAAGAGGTTCGCCGCGCCCGCGCCGGGCACCAGGGGCATGTACGGGCTTCCCGAAGGAAAGATTGTCTTCGGTGCCTTCAACCAGTCCTACAAAATCGATCGCGGTAGTTTCGCGGTCTGGATGCGTATCCTGACAGAGGTGCCGGACTGCGTCCTATGGCTGTTGGGGCAGAGCGAGGCCGCTATCGCGAACCTGACACGCCATGCCCAATTGGCTGGCATCGGGCCGGAGCGCCTCATCTTCGCTCCCTTCGCGACGCCACACGACCATTTCGCGCGCTTGCCGGCGGCGGACGCGATCCTGGACGCCCTGGTGTGCAACGGGCACACCACGACATCGGATGCGCTCTGGGCTGGCGTGCCTGTCATCACTGCCCGAGGTACGCATTTTGCGTCGCGGGTGAGCGAGAGCCTGCTCAACGCCATGGAGCTTTCGGAACTGGTGGGCTCCGATCAGGATGACATGGTACGCATCGCAAAACGCATCGCGAACGATACGGGCTACCGGGCTACATTGCGTAATAAAGTCGCCACCAACCGCCTGAGCGCGCCTCTGTTCGATACCGCGCGCTTCACACGTGATTTCGAAACCGCGATCGAAATGATGGTGCAGCGGCATCGCAGCGCAACTGCGCCCGGTCACATCGATGTGCCGGATCGCGGACCGGTGCCATCTCATACCAACACACCGGGGCAGGCCAACACCCCGAAATTCCTCGGACGGGTCTCCGGGCTTCAGAAAGCCTACTCGGGCTGCCCTTTGTGCGCGGGCACCAGCGTGACACTGGGGTTTGCCAACTGCGCGAATCA
>JAQGOE010000094.1 GCA_028293725.1 Gammaproteobacteria bacterium
GCGATGGAGAGATTGTCCACAACGCCAACCGACCCTTCTCGACCGCGGGGCTCGGGCGTGCCCTGCCCTACGAACGGATGGGCGATCCGCGCCAATACTTTACGAGAACGTTTCTGGGGCGGCGCACCGGCGGTTACCAGGCTGCACTCGGCTGCCGCTTCCGCTGCACGTTTTGTGGAGTCGCCGCGATGTTCCGCGGCAAGACGGCACTGCCGGCGGCGCAACAGCTGGAGCGGGAGCTGCGGCTGCTCAACACAAAGTTTGGCATGGACTCCATTCAATTCTACGACCACAACTTTTTTGACCGCGAGGAGGACACGGCTCCACTGCTCGAGGTCCTCGCCGGCATGGAGCTGCCGTGGTGGTGTTTTGCCCGTGCCGATGCCCTGTTGAATCTGTCGGAGCGCTCGTGGGCGCTCGTCAGGAAGAGCAAGCTTCGAATGGCCTACATCGGCGCCGAATCCCCGAGCGATTGGCTGTTGCACGATGTACGCAAAGGCACTCGCACGGATCAGACCCTGGAGGCCGTCGAGATGTGCCGACGCAACGGCGTCATTCCGGAACTGTCGTTCATGCTGGCACCGCCCCAGGACCCGGAAGGTGAGACGGAGCGAACGTTCGAGTTCATCCGGCACATCAAGCGCGTGCATCCGCTGACGGAAATCATGCTCTACATCTATGCGCCGTTGCCGCCGGCACCGGGGAGTAAGAACCCGCAGGTTGAGCGCTCGATCAGTTCCCTGCGTGACACTGATGGCGAGCCGCTCGTATTTCCGAACACGGCGGAAGAGTGGGCGGAGGACAAGTGGGTAACGTACTGGTGCCACACGGATACTCCTTGGCTCACGCCACGACTTCGGGCGCGGATTCGCGATTTCACTACCGTGCTCGGCTGCAGGTTTCCAACAATCACGGACGTGCGCTCGCCGTCCTGGGGAAAGGCGGGGCTGCAAGCACTCGCCTCCTGGCGCTACCGCTTTCAGCGCTACGGTCGACCCTGGGAGCTGGACCTGTCGAGGAAATTCATCCGACTGTGGGATCCGCGTGTTTCCGGCCTCTGACTACAGCATCCTGCGCGGCGTTACTCGCGCGGATATTCGCCACGAGCCCTATGTGCATGTCGTGGTTGAAGACTGTTTGTCAGCACCGGTGTATGAGGAGCTCGCGCGGACCTTTCCCTCCGATGAGACGGTTCTAGGGCTGGGGAAATCGGCGCGGGATGGGCACGCTCGCCCCAATTCCCGTCATGACGTTCATACGCAGGAAATCTTGCGCAATCCGGACTGCTTCTCGCCGAGCTGGCGTGAATTCGTCCGCTACCACGTTTCGAATGCTTTCTTCCAGGAATTGCTGGGACTGATGGGGCCGGAAATCGTGGCGACCCATCCGGAGTTGGAACGGCGTCTAAGGCGGCCCTTGCGTGAGCTACGGACGGCCGTTCGCGGTGCTCCGGAGGCGGATGGCAGCGACATCGCACTGGATTGCCATATTGGCATCAACACACCGTCCAGGCGCCCCAGCAGTGTGAGGCGGGTGCATACCGATGCACCCGATGAGTTGTTCGCGGCGCTGCTGTACTTTCGCGCCGCGGAGGATCGGGCCGCGGGGGGCCATCTGGAGATATTCCAATGGAAGCGGAACAAGGCTCATCTGTTCGTCGGGTCGGAAGTCGACGAGTCCGATGCGGAGCCGGTCCACGCGGTGGCGTACAAGCCCAACACAGCAGTGATTTTCATCAACTCCGCGACCGCGCTGCACGCTGTGTCCGTGCGCGACCCGTCGCCTGTGAGTAGGCGGCTCGTCAACATCATGGGACGCGTCCCCCACTCGATTCCCGAAGGCCTGTTCGAAAAGAGGCAGAAGACGAGCTGGCGGTCTCTCGGTCGCCGCATGCTGCAGCGTCATAGAATCGCCGCCGGCCGCTTCTAGGAGCGCCGATGTTGGAAGGCACGTCAATGATAGAAGACGCGGGCCATTCCTCGAGAAAGGAATCGGCGCCGGGATTCTTCATTCGCGCTTGCAAGGGTTTGCTATTGGCCGCGCTCGTGCTCTACACACTGGTGCAAGACGTCATACCCGCGGTCACTGCAGTTACTGACGATTTCCCGACGTATTTCACCGCTGCAAAGATGGTACGCGAGGGGCAGGATGGGACCAAACTCTATGATGGGGCGTGGTTTCGCGAGCAGATGCGGCGCTACGGGCTTGGGACCCCGACCGATGCGATAATCTTTCCTCCCTATCCGCCACCGACGGCGCTGCTCCTGGTGCCGCTCGCGGGCTTGCAGCCGCTGACGGCATTGCGCGTCCTGACCGCGCTGAATGTGTTGTGCCTGGTCTGCTCGATGCTCCTGCTCAGCAAGATTCTCAACTGGCGCCTGGTTGATTCGGCTCTGTTCATATTGCTGTCGGGGCATGCCCTGCACACAGGTCTGCGCTTCGGCCATCCGTACATCCTCATGTCTACATTGTGCATGCTTGGATACTATCTCCACCTCAAGCGCCGCCCGACGCTGGCCGGGCTGTGCCTGGGTGTGTTCGTACCCATCAAGTACTGGCCGGTGAGCATTCTCGCCGCTTTTGGCCTGCACAGACAGTGGCGGGTATTGCTCGGCGGCGGACTTGCGATCGCGGCCGTGGTGTTGGTCAGCATCGGCATGCTCGGCTGGGAAGCGCATCGCATCTTCCTTGCCGATGTGCTCTTCCATCACCTGTCGGGACATCTGATCTCGTCCAATCCCCTTCCGGCCCACTCCGCGCAAGCGCAGTCGTTCGATATGCTCTTTGCCCGACTCTTCATTCTCGACCCCCTGCAAAATCCGCATCCGTTGCTGGCGACGGGACCGCTGCCGCGAGCGCTCGCCCTCGCGAGTGTGAAGGGCCTGCTGGTGCTGGCGGCTGCGATGGCGTTGGTCAAGCTGGCGCGCGGGACCGCCGCGAGCGCAATCGCGCCGACCATTGGAATCCTGGGAATTCTGACAATATTGCTTGCGCCAGGGTCGGGGACCTACGCCGGTGTGCTGCTTTGGCTTCCGGTTGCACTGCTCGTCGAGTACTTCCGGTCCGCGGGTGCCCGGGTGCAGGCATATCTCATTCTTGGCCTCTACGCTCTGATCGGGTTTCTCCCCTACGGCCACCTCAACCCGTTTGAAGGCCGGGGCGCTCTCAGCGTGTTGGCATATCCGAGACTGCTTCTGCTGCTCGCGATGTTTGTGGTGTGCATCCATGCCGTCATCCGGCCTGCGAGGCAGCCTGTTGCACCTTTGCAGCCTGGATCGCCCGTGGCGCCTCTATCGTGAAGATCATGACGCGAATATGGCGATTGCTCGACCGCGCACAGCGGCGACAATTGATCGCCCTGCAGCTGCTCTCGGTGCTCATGGCCTTGTCCGCGGTCGGTGGTATTGCAGCCGTAGTGCCGTTCTTCGCCGTGCTCGCCGATCCGAGCTCGATCGGGAGCAACGCTGTGCTGCGCGCGCTCTATCAACACCTCCACTTCGCCGGCGAGGGCACATTCGTGATTGCACTGGGCGGGGCGTTCATCGCCCTCGTGCTGCTCGCCAACGCCGTGAACCTGTTCGGGATGCTGGCGATCAATCGATTTGCGCTGCAGCTCGGCGATACGTTTTTTATCCGCTTATTCCGGCAATATTTGCGGCGTGACTTCGCGTTTCACTTGCGTAACAACAGCGCGGCCTTGGCGAGCAAACTCCTGCATGACAGCGGCCGGGTGTCAACCGGCATTCTGCGACAAGGTCTCGTCCTGGTGGCAAACATCGTCACCATCGTATTCATCATGGCCTCGATCCTGCTGCTGAATCCGCTGGTCGCGGTCGGCGCGACGATCGTTCTCGGCGCGGGCTACGGTGCGGTCTACGCGATCACTCAAGGCCTCTTGCTGCGGGGCGGCCGCGCCCAAAGCCGCTACCAGACACAGCGGACCCAACTCGTCAGCGAGAGCCTCGGAGCGATCCGGGAGGTCATCATCCTGGACGTGCGCGATTTCTTCGTGCAGCGGTTCGCGGCCTACTGTCGTTCGTTCTCCCGGGTTGAATCGGGCACTCTTGCGATTGCAACCGCCCCCAAGAGCATCCTCGAATGTGCGATCGTCCTGTGCCTGGTGGGAGGAGCCCTCTATCTGCGCAGCGCCAGTGGTGGCGTAGGCCCCTGGCTGGGGCAGTTGAGTTTCATCGGGCTGGCGGCCTATCGGTTGTTGCCGGCCTTGCAGCAGACATTTACCGCGATTGTAAGTATTCGCTCGAATCATGCCGTATTCGAGACCTTGGCCAACGAGCTGGAACGGGCTCCTGACAACGAAAATACTCAGCCCGTGTCGGATCGCGTGTGGCGCGACGGGCCGCAACGGGAAATTCGACTGAGCGACGTGTCGTTTCGCTACGCTGCCAATCGTCCACCGGCACTCTCGAGCTTCTCACTGCGCATCCCAACCGGCTCAGCCGTCGGCTTTGTTGGCGCCAATGGGTCGGGCAAGACAACACTCGTCGACGTCCTTGCCGGACTTTTGATCCCGACGTCGGGCCACGTGGAGGTTGACGGAGTTGTGCTCGATCGTACGAGTCGCAGCGCCTGGCAATCCGCTATTGCCTATGTCCCGCAGCACGTGTTCCTGTTGGACGCCACTGTTGCCGAGAACATCGCGCTTGGAGTTCCATCCGACCGGATAGATCGCGAGCGATTGCGTTCGGCGGTCAAACTGGCGCGCCTGACAGAATGCGTCGCTTCCCTGCCCAACGGGTATGACGAGGTGTTAGGCGAGCGTGGGTGCAGGCTCAGTGGCGGCCAGCGGCAGCTGCTGGGAATTGCGCGGGCGCTGTACCGGGACGCGTCAGTGTTGATTCTGGATGAGGCGACGAGCGCCCTCGACAACGCCGCCGAGGATGAGATCGTCGCCACGCTCAATGCGTTACGGCCGGGGCGGACTCTGCTGATGATTTCTCACCGGCTGAGCGCCCTGCGCCACTGTGATCTCATTCATGAGGTCAGGAACGGAAGAATCAGTCGCAGCGGGACCCTCGCGGACTTTCAACCGGCGATCGAGACACGGACTATTGCCTAGAATGAAGAGCCTGCAAACACGTTGCACGGTCATCGGGATGGCGAGCCTGCTCGCCATGTTCCTCCTGCTCGTCTCGCCGGGTTGCAGTCGGACAGATCGAGATCGGCCCCTGTCGCCGCGGGACCCGGACCTGGTCATCCAACTGAGGTGGATGAAGAGCTACCCCAGTCAGTCGAGATCTAAAGCCAACACGGGATTGTTCTGGGCACTGTCCTTTCTGGGCGCGAAGTTGCCCGCGGATGCCGCCATCATTTCCTGGAGCGGCAACGTGGTGGGCGTCGACCTCGATGCCGCGGGAGTGCCGCAAGGCTCGAGAGCGGCCTGGAAGAAGCTGCTACAGCTACTGAAGGCCAGTGACGAGTATCGCCAGATGGGCGGCATGGATATGGGCAGATTCGTCTTTCTGAGCTTATGCGGTTCCCAACAATACTACGCGCTCACCGGAGTCGCTCCCACGTACGCGCAGTTCCGCGCCAAGCACTCGTTTGCGCCCCGGCAGGTGGCCATCGTCGAGTCCGCGGTAGCCCATGGGAATCGCCTGATAGAAGTGGTCCAGGGCGAGGGTATCGACTCCGTGGCCTTCGTGGCCTTCGAAGGTGCCGGCTCGTTGCGCGACCACACCTTTCAGAAGGCGGATATCGAGACGCTCGATCTGATGGACAACGGACAATTGCGGTTCGGTCTGTACGATCTCGAAGGGCATTTGAAGGAAACGACGACGCGCACTCTCACCGCCGCGGGGAAGCCCAGCAAGTGCCTTTGGTGTCACGAGATCAACGTGCAGCCACCATTCAAGAACGTCACGGACCTGGAGGGCTACTACACCACCAGGGAGTTCAGGGGCCTGGTGTCAGGTGATATGCGGACCATTGCCAGCTACCGCAAGACCCTGGCATCGAAGGTGGATTTTACCCGGACACAGGACCATTCGAATGCGGAGGACCTGTATATGTCGTTTGCCGAGCCCACCGCGAGCCGCCTGGCCGCCGAATGGAATATGCCGCTCGATCGGGTAAAGCAGCTCCTGGCCAGTCACAATCTCAAGACGCACCCGCATAGCAGGGCCATCGACGATGGCATCCTGGGCGATGAGCTTTACGATCGAAACGAGGTGGACTCACTGGCCCCTTATGCGACGATCCGTGGACCTTCGGACATGCGAGAGGCTTCGAGTTACGAGCCGGACCTGCTGCAATGACCTCTCAGGTGCGAATCGATCATCGCTTCTGGAACGCGACGGCCCGATACCGTTCGCGCTCGCCCGGCATCAGCCGGTTGTCGCGGTCGAATAACACGTCCGGGGCCAGTTGCGCCGGATCGGCTTCGAGGACGACCGCGAAATCCCCGGCAACCCCCGTGTCACAAAAACGGAAATTGGTCGTATGCAGTACCAACAGGCCGCCCGGTTTGAGGCAGCGGGCGAAATCGGCGATCTGCCGGTCGAAGCGCTCGAAATGAAAGAGCGGATCGCAGCGCTGCGCGCCCGAGGTGGTGAGGTCGCCGCTAACCAACACCGCCAGGCAGAAGATCGCGTCATAGGAGCTCGTGGGCTCGCCCGCGGTGCTCGCCGCGGTCGCGAAGCTCATGTGGCTGGGTTTCTCCGCGCGCACCCGCGCCAGGCAACGGGCGATGTTGCGTGGATTGACGTCGATTCCCTTGAGGACCGCCTGCGGGAAATACCTGCGCAAGCTGAAAATCTCATCGCCCCGGGAGCAACCAAACGACAGGATATTCAGCGGCCGGTGCGACCCCAGCCGGCGGGCCGCGAATTCGAACAGCCACGGATACCGGTCGGGCCGGGTGTAACTGTAGGTCTGGTATTCGCCGGGCAGCGGCCGCCGCAGCTTGCGATACATTACGTAGTAAGCGCTGCGGAGTGCGTCGCGGCCCTTGCGGGCGATCGGTTTGACGAGGTTCGGAAGTTTCATCGCTGTTTGTCCATGAGTGGCTGGAATGTTACCTTGGACCGATGCAGGCTGCACGTCGTGTTGGAATTTTGAGTATGCCCGGCGAAACATCTGCTCCGCGGCCGTTGCGCGTACTCGTCGTCGGTGCGGGACCTGCTTCCGATTGGCTCCACCTGCCGGTGCTTGCGAGGTTGCGCGACCAAGGCGAAGTCGTGCTCGTGCTCGTCTGCGACATCCAGCGCGCGCGCGCCGCGGCCGCGCGCCAGAAGTTCGGATTCCTGGAAGACAGCGGGGACGCGGTTGCGGCGCTCGAGCGCACGGACATAGACGCCGTTTACATTTTTGGCAGCGCGCAGCTGCATTACGAATATGGAATCCTGGCACTGCGTAACGGCAAACACCTGTTCGTTGAGAAGCCCGTGGCACCCAGTTATGCGCAGGCGCGTGAGTTGGCGGAGGTCGCGGGCGCGCGCGGCCTCATAGCTGTCGGTGGCCTCAATCGCCGCTTCTCGAAGTCACTTGCCGCGGTCCGTGAGCGTGCGGGAACCACCGGTTGGCGCTTTGCCGAGGCGGTGTTCCATAAGGCCGAATTTCGCAATCCTCCCTTGTTCGGCGCGCGCACCTGGCTGGGCGCAAACGGCATTCACGCCCTGGATGCGCTGCTGTTCATGATGGGAGGGCCGCCGGAGCAGTTGACCGCGCAGGCCGGAGAGAGTGGTGCGGCTCAGCCGAGCGCCTTTTCGGCCCTCATGCGTTGGCGCGATGGCGCCCAAGGTGTGTTCCTTTGCAACAACGACGCAGGCTCGCGGCGTGAAGAGTATGTTTTCCATGCGCCCGATGAAACGTGCAGCGTCACGGGGACGGGCGTCACGATGGAAAAACGGGGCCAGCCCGCGACGATCACGTCGCTTCCAATGGAAGGTGACGGGATTGCCGCCGAGCATGACTCCTTTCTCGAGGCGGTCCGCAGCGGCGTCGAGCCACCGCACAGCCTCGCCGGGATTGCGCCGTCGCTGTTTGTTGCCGAGTTGATTGAGAACGGGTTCAGCGGCCACGTGCAGCTGCCGCAGACGCCACCGCGCGTGGTTGCGCAACACCCGGCAGCAGGCGCAAAGACCATTCTGGTCGAGCAGGCTGCCGAGTTGCACACCGCTTTGGCGACCTTGCTGCCACACTATCGGATTGTATCGCTCGAGGATGTTCGCGCATCAGCCACTGAGCGGCCTGATGTTGTCGCAGCCATTTTGGGCCGCGGCTCATCCGCACTCCCCGCGGAGGTTTTGGCCAAGCTGCCGCGCCTCGTTGTGGTGGGCGTAGTCGCACTGTCGCTTGCGCGTTACGAGCCCGAAGCACTCCTGGCACGCGGTATCACACTGGTCAATGGAAGCTCGGCCTACGCGGAAAGTGTGGCGGAATTCGCGCTTGGGTTGGCGATCCTCGGTCGTCGCCGCGCTTTTCTCTCCCATGAGCTCATGCGCACAGGCGGGTGGGGTACCGTGCCGCGTGTCACCGGGCTCAAGGGTATGTTGGATCGGATCGCACGCGGTTTACGTCCTGCTGTCAGGGTGGCGGGGTTCGAAACATTTTTCCTGCGAATGTGGAAAGCAGCCGCGCCGTTGATAGGTGTGTCGGTACAGAGCAGGGTGCTACCGCGCGATTTGCAAGGGGCCACTGTCGGGCTCGTTGGCTGGGGCCCAAACGCGCGCGCGTTCGCCGAGCGTCTCGCCCGGGTTCCGGCGCGTGTCCTGGTCTACTCCGAACATGCTGAGGAGGATGATATTCGCAGCAGTGGTGCGGTCCGCGCCTCCCTGAGCGAGGTGTTGGCCGCGGATATCGTGTCGTTGCATCGCGGCCTCACTGAAAGCACGCGACATTGTTTAGATGCGGCCGAGCTCGCGAAGCTGCGCCCCGGCACGGTACTCATCAACATAGCGCGCGGTGCACTGATCGAGCCCAATGCCCTGCTTGCCCGCCTGAAGCGGGGTGACCTATTTGCGTGTTTAGATTCGTATGAAGAGGAGCCGTTGATCGCTTCACATCCGCTGCGCAATCTGCCAAACGTGTTCCTGACGTCTCATATCGCCGGTGGGTCCCCCGATAATTACTCCGCGGCGGCCGTCGAGGTCGTGCGTAAGGTAGCGAGTTACCTGGGCGGTGATCTCACCCAGTCCATTTCCGCCGAGCGCTTGCGGACCGGTCACAGGCTTAGCTGGCGTGAATATCAAAATAGCTGAGCTTCTCGCCGACCCATTTGGTGAGCGAACCGCTGTCGGGATGCACAGGGATATGCATCTGTTGGGGGCGCGAGTTCGCTTCGAAAGCAACAGCGAGGACCTGTTACGGTTGGTTGACTCGGCCTACGCGGGGCTGCCTCGCCACAGGCTGTCGCGCGTCGTACCACAGCTGCGCGTACGATTGATGCTGACATCGTCGGAACGTAAGCGGAAGGGCGCGCGCGCCGAGCCGGCTCCGCTACAGATGATGTCGGGAGCGGGACTCATTGGCGCGGCAACGGGTTCTTCGACCTTCATGGTCGTGTCACCGGAGGATCGCGGAGCGCTCATCGCCGTTGCGCCGGGAATGTTGCGCTTCCCGTACCACACACGTTATGAGCTCATCGAGTTCGCCGTCTTCACTCTTGCATCGAGAGTGCAAGGGCTCGTGCCGCTGCACGGGGCCTGTGTGGGTCGCGCCGGCCGTGGAGTCCTGTTGCTGGGCGCGACCGGTGCCGGCAAGTCAACAGTGACTCTGCAGTGCCTGCTGGAAGGGCTCGGTCTTCTTGCGGAGGACAGCGTATTTGTCGTGCCGGACACCCTTCTCGCCACCGGAGTCGGCAACTTTCTGCACGTGCGTGCCGACTCGCTCCGCTGGATCGCGCAGCGCAGCCGCGCTACGCGCATCCGCAAATCGCCAGTCATTGTGCGGCGGAGCGGTGTGCGCAAGTATGAGATTGACTTGCGTGGCGATGAATACCAGCTTGCGGAGCGCCCTCTGAAGCTCGGCGCTATCGTATTCTTATCCTCACAGCGCGCCATGGATGGGCACTTGCTCAAACGGCTGTCCCAGGCGGAGGCGCTCTCGAGGTTGGTCCAGGAGCAGGCTTACGCCGCGAGCCAGCCGCCATGGACTTTGTTCACGCGCAGCGTGGCCCGGCTACCGTTCTTCGAATTGCGTCGGGGTCAACATCCCAGTGAGGCCGTTGCCGTGCTCCGCGAGCTCATCGACTCACCATCGCGAGCAAGTCGTTGATGGCGGTCGGCCTGACGGGCAAGACATAACGCTCGCAAAAGCTCATGGCGTGACGGGCTGCGGCGGAATCCGTCGATTCGTCGGCAACGCTCATACTATTGGCCAGATCTTCCGGTGTTGTCACCGTCTCGCGCCAGTCGGCGAGCCCGAAGAGGCAGTCGAACGGCAGCTCGCCGGGTCGCATGAGGTAGTAGGGCTTGAGGCCGGCGAGCACTGCGTGCATTGCCGCGGACGAGCCGCGATAGAGGCAGTAGCGCGCCTGCGCGAATTCCTGCACGAGCGGCTTGTCCACCGAGAGCGATACATTCTCCGGTAACCTCCGCAATGCCGGGTGACGGTGCAACAGTGCCCGTGTATCGACCATTGGATGGGGACGCAACGCAAAGCCAATATCGGGCCGGTGACGGGCGCAGGCCAGGGCGAAATCAAACAGCGTCGCGCATTCGCGAGCGTCGGCATCGGGGAGCACGAGGCAGCGGCGGGGGCGATGTTGCGGTTGAGGCAAGTCGGGGAGTGTGGCGCGCCGATGCGATCCATACCGGATGAACCGCGCGGATTGCAGCCCAGGGCTGCTCGCCAGCGCCGCGTGTGAGATCTCTCCAAGAGTCAGGATGACATCCGGGTCGCACTCGATGCCAGGGGCGGCAACCGGTCGTCGAATCGCATGAGCGCGTTGTAGCATCAAGGCATGCTGATAACCCACACACAGTGGCCGGCGTCTCGCCGTGCGCGCGGCATGCCAGATCAGTCTCTCCGCGACGGTGCCTTCGTAGGTGGTGATGACAATCTTTGGATTGACGGTCTGACATGTCTTTGCGATGGAGGCATGCATCCGGAGGTTGTCAGTGGCCGCCGCCGAAAGCGCCTGCTCGCTTGCGAGCAGGGCGAGCCTGCTCGCGGCGGAATTGCTCGAGCTGGCGGCTTCTCGACGTAGGGCTCTATATGCACCAGCGCATTGCCGCCAGATGCTTGCTTCTGTTGCGGGCGGTACTGTTCCGGGTAATACCAAGCGCGGGAATTCGCTGGGCGGCGCGGTCTGGGCGCCCCCACGCAAATGACTGATCAACACCAGCAGGGAGGTCGCGCCCTGATCCTTCAATTGACTCTGCAGGGCTCCGAAATAGAAATCGTCGGGCCGCTGTAACTGCTCCTCCTTGAGCAGGTGAGAAACGATTACGACGTCGAAAGGGCCCTGCTGATGCGGGACGACCCGGCGCGGCGCACCCAACGAGCGTGTGAGACCGCGCGCGGCGCGAATCACGGCCTTCGGAGCAGTGGATAAGCTGTCATCCGAACGGTCACTGAGAAGCGGTCCGTACTGCGCAAGGGAGCTCGGGTGTTCGTTCAGGAAATGCAACGTCGGGATGGCCAGTCGCGCGACGCTGGTTGAGGGCGCACGCAATAGCCTGTCGCATGCCGCAGCGATGTCGGCATATTCCTGTTCAGTCATCCGCGCACGTTTGGAAGATCATGCGGCCGGTGTCATCTGCGGGGCAGCCACCACACGGCTCATCTCGTCCCTGGCTTGTTTCGCGGTTTCGATGAGACCCGCGGCACGCCTCGGATCCGTGTTGGCCAACCGCGAGGCTTCCACCTCGCTACGCAACCAAACATCCGCCAGGCGGTAGTAATCCTTCCCTTTTCTGCCGTCGATGAAGTAGTCGCGGTCCGTTGCGTTGGCCCAGGCGCGATGCAGCTGCACCTTGTCTTTGACCGTGTCGAAGTAGGGCGTCCCCTTGATTGGATAGGAGACGGTGGTGAAGAAAATGTCGGGATTGCTCTGCTTGACATGCTCCACGGTGGCCGCAATGTCTTCCAGCTCCTCGCCCTCATAGCCCCACATCAGGAACATGCCGACGCCGATCCCGTGCTTTTGCGCGAGTTTGACGGCACGGCGAACCTGCTCGACACTGACACCGCGCTGCATCGCGTCCAGTATCTTCTGGCTGCCGCTCTCGGAGCCGATCCAGACCCGATAGCACCCCAGGTCCCGCAGTGCCACGACGGCGTCCTCCGATTGAAGGCGGTCGGCGCGCGTGATCGTCTCGAATGGCAGGTGCAGTCCACGGGCGTCCAGAGCGGCCTTGTACTTTTGCAGCCAAGGATGGCTGATAGTGAAGACGTCGTCCGCGTACCAGACTTGATCCGGGTTATACCGCTCGGCTATCCAGGCCACTTCCGCCGCGACATTTTCGGGACTGCGGCGCCGGTGGGAGTAACCATACACAGCGTGTGAGCACCACGTGCAGCGATAAGGGCAGCCGCGTGCCGTGATGAGATTGATGCTGCTCGCGCCATGATGCGTTCGCCACGCATCGAGATACTTCTGATGGTCGATGGCTTCGCGGTCGGGCATCGGTAGTGTGTCGAGATCACTGATCTTGGCGCGCTCAGGCGTATGCACCAGTTCGCCGGCAGCGTTTTTGAAGACGATTCCGCGCACGCTGTCGAGGTCATGCGGGCCCATCGATGGTAGCGTTGCCACGAGATCCGTCAGCGTCGTTTCACCTTCTCCAACCACGATGACGTCTGCGCCCGCGCCCAGATATTCGGCAGGGTGATTTGCGCTTTCAGGCCCGCCCAGTATCACGGTCGAGCCGGATTGCTTCGCGGCGCTGATGACCTGTAGGACGGACCCGCGAGTCAACAGGTTGGTGTAGATCCCAACGATGCCACCGGGCGAGCGCTGGATTTTCCCCATCAGCTCGGGCCGCGTGCCGAACGTGCTGTCATACACCTCCACCGAATGCCCATGAGCTTTCAGGTAGGCGGACAGATACAACAGCCCGAGCGGCGGATACGGCTTCATGATCTGCCGCTCCTTTTCGTCTTCGGACAGGAAATAGCCGTGAGTGAGCAGGATGTGGGTCATATTCGCCTCACGCTGCCGGCGGAAACGGCCGTCCATTGCAGCCTCTGAAATGTTGGTAGATTCCGCTGGTGTGAAAGAACTGGGTAGCCTCTCCCGCCGAATACTCGGATATCTTCCGGGTGGCGAAGAAGGTGTGCGATCCAATGGTGTCGAAGTCCAGAATCTGCATCTCGCGCACGCGCAATGCGATCGAGGGATAGGGCAAAGAGAACTCCCGGGATCGGTGGATCTCGAAGGGCAGCCGATCCCATTCGACCTTCACATTCTTGTGATGAACCCCGAGTTTGTAGGCAGTCGCGTAATCGCGGGCGGGGACGTCGGAAAGAGCCACGCGGCGCGCGCTCTTCATCGTGGGTATCGACGGGCTCGTACTGCGGAGCGCCAGCGTGAAACAGTCTGGAGAGACGGGTCCGACCAGGTCCATCGGAAACAGGTTGCTGTGGCTGCCGTCGTCCACCGAAACGAGCACGACGGGTCGCGGGCAGATGTAGAAGATCATCTGCTGTTGCACGGCTTCGGGAGTCATGAAGAAATTTGTCGGGTCATGCTTTCTACGCATCAAACGGCGATTCTGCAGCCAGCGGTTCCAGGGCCGGTATGGCCAGGCGACGCAACGGTGTGTGCCGCGTTGCACTTCGAACAGCCCGATTGCAGCGCCGGAGGTGCTCCAATTGCGGATGTGCTGGAGTTGTAGCGTTCCAACCGTGAGCCGCGATTCGAGATCCACGAGGCGCAGCTGTGGCTGGGAGCGCTCTTCGATTGCGGTCATCAGCTGCGCGTCGAGACCTATACCGAGAGTCAAAGGGCGCAACGCTGCGACAACCGCGGCGCGTGTAACATCAAACTCACCACCGACAGTTGCGAGGCGGACCTGTACAGCCTTTTGCGGCGCGCTCAGCGCGATGGGCGGCCATTCCGGCAAGGGTCGCATCCGCCTTTTCAGGGATTCGGGCAACCATGTCGTCACTGTATGGGAAACGTTCGCAAGCATCGAGGGTGTTACGTCAGTTGCGTCTTTTCAAACAGGAGAAACATGTAGCGGCACGTGGTGACGTGCAGCCATGCAAAGCCGCGCTCGGGATCGACGCCGTGCGAATGTCCGCCTCGGGAGGGCGGTGATCCTCGAAAAACGCGACTCAGCCGGAAATGCGGCGCGCTCACTGCCCGGAAATGGCGCAGCAGGCGCCTGTAATGCGGCGCTTGGGGTCCCGCCAAAAATAGCTGACCGTCGCGCCACAGGCGGGGCGCGCCGCGCCACCACGCACGGGAGCGCAGTTCGCCGATGAAATAGGGATTCAATACATTGGCAAGTACCTTGCCTCCCGGACCGGTCAGCGCGTGGAACTTCGCAAACAGCTCGCGCAGATCGTCGACCAGGTTGAGCGGTGCAAAATTGGCTATGACCAGGTCAGCACGGTGTTGGTGGTCCGCGGGGTTGTGTGTCAGGAAGTCCTGGTAGGGGCTACCGTCAAGGCTCACGCGCCGCGAGTCGATGAGATCCCGGCAATGGTCGGCGAAAAACTCGCGCATCCTCGGGTCGACATCGTACGCGTCGATCGTGAAGCCGCGCTCGGCAAAGAAACGCGCGTCAATCCCCGGCCCCGCGCCGAAGTCAAACAGCGCGGCGCCGCTCGGGGCAATGCTGAGGACCCGATCCCGAAACGCCGAGCGCGTGCTGCGATCCGACTCCTGCGCGGAGATCTGCCTGACGTACTGTGCGCCTGCGGGCGTGTGCTGAACGTAGCGAAGGTCGGGATTGCTACTCATTGCGCTTCAGAGTGTGCAAGAGCTCTCAACTGGAGAGGCTGTGCGAGTGTTTCGCGGATGACGTACATAGTCGCGGGTCGAGTGGGCCGCGAGGTCAGCCAGCGCAGGATACGGTATCCCTGGGAGAGGCCCCGCCAGGTGCCATGCGCCGCCCAGGCGGCGTTTGCCGCATCGACGTCGCGAATGCGCCGGGCTTCCGCGTCCGGGCGTACGCGGCCCAGTATGTATCTGTAGGCCTCAGAGCCGGATTGCACCCACGCGATTCCGGGAAAGGCACGTACCCAAAGGCTCGAGAGCGAGAAGTCCGTGATGGATTGGCGCGCCGTGGCGCGACTCAAGCGAGCGGGACAGGCGGCCCGCAGTCGCAAGAGAATCGAGCTCGGCACAATGTCAGGATAGTAACGGCGTGCCAGTTGCAATGGAGGCAGAAACCACCAGGGGCCCTGGGCCCCTGACTTGCCCTGGCGCAGGATCTCTTCCCAATCCTCGGCCTGCATTCCACCGCACACGAGAGCGAGATCGTGCACGTGCACCAGCCGCAGATCGCGGTTCGTCATGGCGCCGGCTACGTGCAAGACCAGGTGCATCAACAAGGAGACCCGCGACGGATACGGGTTGAGTCCAGGGTGGGGGTTGGCGGGAAAGACGAGCGGCGAAATATCGGTCAGCTCCAGTGGGAGGCGCTCGCGGATGCGCCAGTGCAGCTCGACCTTGATCGGGTAGTCGCAGCGTTCTCCCAGCCCCCCGCCACTCGTCTCGCCTTCGGCTTTGAAGGTCCGGTTTTTCCAGAAACTGAGCTCGGTGCGGAAGCCCTGAGCCTCGAGCAGCTTCGTGGCGCCGTCCATGTCCGACTCCTCGACCAGGAGATCCAGGTCGGCCATGGGCCGATCGCCGGCGCGATAGATTCCCATCTCGTGCAAGGCCGCGCCCTTCAGCGCGACCATCGGGATGCCTGTCGCGCGGGCATGTTGATCGATGAGTTTCGCCAGGGCCTCGATACGCCGGTGTCGTTTCTCCGTCTGCGCTCTCTGGTCCTCGAGAAAGGCGTGCCATCCCGGTGGACCGTGCCAGCGCAGCGAGCGCGCCAGCAAGGGCCCGACGCCATGGATGGCAGCCGCGGCGCGTGCTGCCCGCCATTCGAACTCGGACCAGGACGGAGTGATGTTTGTCGGGCAGGCCAGTTCGTGGGCCAGTCGCTCCGTCGTCGCGCGCAAGGCCTCTTGCACGATCCTGGGTGCGGGAATGGTCGCCGCGGCGCTCATCCGGCCGCCGCCGCGGGCCCGAGCACCGATCGATAACGATGCTCGTGCCCGATGAGCTCGTTCCAACGCGATTCCAGCAGGCGCCACGCGCTCACGTACTCGCGGCTGTCGCGCCCGATCGGCCGCTGGTCGAGAGTGACCTGGTCATGCAGGAGATTGCGTACGGCGCGGTAGAAGTCGGAGGTGTAGGTTCCCCGGAACATCATGTCCAGGTCGTCGCTCTCCCGCCAGTGGGTCTTGCCGCGGAGTTGCTCTTTCACCAGCTCATGGAACTTCGTTCCGGGAAGAGGGTAGGAGACGCTGACGCCAATATCGTCAGGGCGAGCGTTGTCGATCAGTCTGCGCGTAGCGAGCACGTCCGTGAGCTCTTCATCGAGATATCCGAGTTGAATGAAGAATCCAACCCGGATTCCCACCGCCTGGAGGCGCGCGCGCGCGGTCAGGATCTCGGCGACGTTGGTGCCCTTGTTCATGGCGTCCAGAATCCGCTGGCTGCCGCTTTCGGCCCCGATCCAGGCTTCCTTGCAACCGGCATCGCGTAACGCGTGCGCCATGCGCTCGCTGATCAGGTCCGCGCGTGTTTGGATGGTGAAGGGAATGGAGCCGCCGGAGGCGCGCACCGCTTGCGTGAAGTCCATGACCCAGTCGACCCGGAAACCGAAGATGTCGTCGGCGAACCAGACATGATCGGGAGCGTGGCTGTATTTGAGATGAGTCATTTCCGCGGCAACTTCGCGGGCGCTGCGCTGGACGTACTGGTTGCCCCAGATGGGCTTCGCGCACCAGGTACAACGGAAGGAGCAGCCTTTGGAGGAGGCCATGTTCAGGCTGAAGTAGCCGTGTGCTTCCCTCCAGACCCGCCGGTAGCGGTCAATATCGACCAGATCCCAGGCCGGCGGCACGGTTTGTTTGAAAGGACGGGGTGGTCCGGAGCCGCGCACGGTGCGTGCTGACCCGTCCACCAGGGTTGAGAGACCTGCGAGTCCCTCGACCCACCGTGCGGCAGGGTGGGTGGGATCGGCCTCGAGGCGCGGGACAACCGCCATCAATGTGTCGAGACCTTCGCCTAATAGGACCAGGTCGGCGCCCGCGCGCAGGTAGGGCTCGGGCGCGTCGGTCGCGTCCGAGCCCGCGGCAATCACTCTTGCACCCAGGCTGCACGCGCCTGTGATCATTTCGAAACAGGCGTCGCGCATCTTGCCCAGACACATCTTACTCAGGAAGTTGAAGTTGTCCTCGTAGAACAGTACGAGCTGCGGGCGGCTCGCTTGCAGCAGCCGCTCGTAGTCTTCCGTTCCCGAAGCCAGCATGGCATCGAACAAAGTGACCTGGTGACCCGCCTCGCGCAGCAGTGCGGCCACCTGCAGGGTCGCTAACGGCGGATACGGCTTGGCGCGTTCCAACTGCTTCTGGTCGAAGCGCAGAAAATAGGAGTGACAAACCAGAATGGAAAGCATTGTGCGCAGGCCCTCATCGACACACTCGTCCTTGAGGTGAGTTGGCGCGTTGCCACTTCGGGTTCAAAGATGCCGGTACGCGGGAACGCCCGGGAACATTGCGTCGGTGTTCGGGAACGGTCGGGAACGGCGGCCCGGAGAGCCAGCGACCCTGGCACCTGAATTCGTCGGGAACGGAAACCTCCGGTGCGAACCGCGGCACTTACGGCAGACCCTACTGCACCTGAGTGAGCGCAATGTCGTCTTTTCAACACAAGCGTTTCGTCCCATTAGTGGCGGGCGCATTGGCTGTCATCACGGCGCTCGCGGGTTGTGCGGGCAACGGCGATGGCCTGAATTCCCAAGGTTTGCCCATAGGGTCGTCGGGCGGCGGCAGCGGTGGTACCCCCCCCACAGGGCCGTTCACCGCGGACTTTCAGTCGATCCAGGACAACGTCTTCACGCCGATCTGCTCGCCGTGTCACAGCGGCGCGAGCGCCCCCAAGGGGCTGATGCTGGATGCGGCTCACAGTTACAACCTGCTGGTCGGCGTGGCGAGCACCGAAGTGCCCTCGCTGGACCGCGTAAAAGCCGGCGATCCTGCCAACAGTTACATCATTATCAAGCTGACGAACGGCGCCGGCATCGTAGGCTCACAGATGCCGTTGGGTGAGAACCCGCTTCCGCAGGCCACCATCGACGTCATTCGCCAATGGATTACCAACGGCGCGCCGCCGGCCACGGCCGCGGCAACGTCTTCCGTTAACGCCATGGCGAAGATCCAGGCGCTCGCCCAGAACACGCCGTCTGCTCCATTCAGCGTGACCCAGACGTCTCCGCTCGACGCAGCGGACATGGAAACGCCTGTCAATCACATCGTGGTCGCTTTCAACCACGAGGTCGACGCGTCGCTGGTGAACTACACGACCCTGACCGTCGAGCGGGTTGACACAGAAAGCGCGGTTGAATCAGCGATCGGCGCGACACAGGCGACTCATCTGCCGGCTTATGCGGCTCTCGCCGAGGGTAATCCCAACGCAATCGTCATTACGCCAGTGGCGCCTCTTCTGCCGGGAACTTACCGGGTGACCGTGCGAGGTAGCGGCGGCGGTGCGCTGGCCGACCTCAACGCTCGGGCCCTCGGCAGCGACTACTCCTTCACGTTCAATGTGGAAGCCTCTCCATGATCAAGCGGATTCCCCGGCTCCTGCTGCAGTGTCTGGCGGTGACACTGTGTCTTGTGGCGGTTCGCGCTCACGCCGAGCCCTATCTGGCCGTTCAGATGGGTCTGAAGTGCGGACAGTGTCACGTGAACCCGACGGGCGGCGGCTTGCGCACGGCGTACGGTGACGTATTCGCTCAGACACTCATGCCGCAGAATCACGTCGATACCGGCAACGATGTCTGGACTGGCGATATCAACAAGTTCATCCGCATCGGCGGCGATCTGCGCTTTGACGGCACGGTCACACAGACTCCGAACACCAAGACCCTCAATACGTTCACGCTCGAGCAGACCCGCGTCTACCTGGAAGCCAACGTCATTCCCGAGCGTCTGCTGGTTTATGTCGATGAGCAGGTGGCGCCCAACGGCGCGCAGAGCCGTGAAGCTTACGGTGTCTATTGGTCCGCCAACCATGACTGGTATTTGAAGGCCGGCGAGATGTACCTGCCGTTCGGCCTACGCTTGCAGGACCAGTCGGCCTTCATCCAGACCGCCTCCGGCATCAACATGACGACGTCTGACAATGGTGTCGAGTTCGGCTGGGAGCGCGGCCATTGGGACGCGCAATTTGCCCTCAGCGACGGAACGGGAGGCTCCTCGAGCACCGATAACGGCAAGCAATATAGCGGGCAGTTGATATGGGTCGACTCGCGGTACCGGGTCGGCACCGCAGCTAACTTTAACAACAAGTCCGCTGGGAATAAGAGCGCGTTCGCGCTGTTCGGCGGCCTGCGCACCGGGCCGATCTCGTGGCTTGCGCAGGCCGAGTACATCGACGATAAGTCCGTGCAGGAGGGCACCACCGTCATCGGACAGAAACAGCTGGTGTCCCTGGTGGAGGCCAACTGGTTGATCACGCGGGGCAACAACCTGAAGATCACCAGCGAGTTCTTCGACCCGGACCACAGGGTCCCGAACGATAATCAGACGCGCTGGAGCGCCATTTACGAGTGGACGCCGATGCAGTTCGTGCAGGTGCGCGGCGGCGTGCGCTACCAGGACGGTATTCCGCAGATCGATACACAACACACGAAGTTATATTTCGTCGAGTTGCACGGCTTCTTCTGAGTTATTCGCCCGAGATCGCTCAGGCGAGCGGCAGATGGTGCGGCCGGACGAGCAAATTCCAGTCTGGGTGCTCCTCCAGAATGAGTGCCAGGGCGGCCTCGATCGCGGCCTTGAGCGCTACAGTGTCGTCTCCCGTGGCTCGTTCGGCGACCGCTGTTTGAATATTCCGCCTCGCGCCTTCGAGCTCCCTGGTCAAGCGTTCGGAGGTCATGCCGAGACGATACGCTTCCGATTGCGCGAGTGCTCCATGCAATGATGCGCCAAGCGCAGGAAAGAACGCCGTGACCAGCGATAGCCAGAGGGTATGGATCATCAGGTAAAGGATCGCCGCTACTGCGGTCAGTCCAAACAGACTGGCGTTTATCGCGTGGACCCTATGAAGGAGGGCATGTTGGCGGGCAGCGATTTCGTGATGATAGCGTCGCTGCAGTTCCAGGATGTCCAGCGCCCATTGCGCGTAACTCGCTACGAACGCTGTATCCGCCCAGGCATTGGCAACCTGCTCGCGCGCCAGTGGCTCGATACGGGCGCAAAGAATCCCGACGTCGTCCACGGTTCGCAGATGCTGCCCTGGATCGAATGCGCGCACATACCAGTTGGCTTCGTCAGCTGGTTTGCTGAAGTCGAGTAGGGGAGTCAGCAGCGGGAGATACCATGTCAGCTCGGCGGTGGTCCTGGCACGCAACCATTCGCCTTGCCAGTCGCGACGGTGGCCCCACCAATAGATCGCGCTGACCGTGCCGATGATGATGACTTCTCCAACCGCCCATACTCGGCTGTCCCAACCCAACGCCAACGGCAGGACCGCGCACAGCACGGCGAGTGCGCTCAGCAGGTAGATGGCCCAGAAGCCAGTGCGATAGCGATTGCCAAACCGGACCGCGCGCTCATCGAACCGGCGGTGCTCCATTTCGATGGCCGTGATCACGGGCTCGAGGCGCTGTGGGGGCTTGGACAGGCGCACCGGCTGCAGCGGCTCCCAATGGATCCCCAGGAGCAACAGACGCTGGATGACCTGGTGCAGTGCCATAGATACCCGGTCGCAATTCGCACGGCTTGGGCGCCGCATTTTTGTAATTTGCGGGCGGAGTGTGCCGGAACGCTATTCAGGCCGCAATGAGTGGGAGACCGTAGGCCCTTACTCGCCCGCCGGCGCTGAGGGGTACCACGTTACCGCGGCGCACGATCAGTCAACGCAGGTGATTCCCGGCGGCAACGCCGCCCAGGGGTGGCGCCTCGACTCGTAAAATGAGTATTGCGGCGCCGGAAACCCGGGGTCGGCGAACGCGCCGACCGGGATCGCGATCACCCCGGGTGATCTTTCCAACTGGTAGTAGACGGTCGCTCCACAGTCAGGGCAGAAGTGGAACGTGATCTTCTGTCCGCTATCACCCATCCGAATGTACTGACTGGAGCGACCGGCCACGGTAACCGCATCCTTCGCGAACCGGGCCTGCGCCCCGAACACGCTGCCGGTGCGCAGCTGGCATGCATGGCAGTGACAGACGGAGATGCGCAGCGGCTCGGCTGTGGTCTCGGCCTCGAGTTGTCCGCAACTACAACGGGCGTGGCGGGTGGTCATGAGACCGCTTCTGTGGCGATTGCTGCAGAGTCATCTTCCGCTAGTTACTGCACAATCGGTAGCAACACGCTGCTTGCGTTGGTTGGGCCGTGATAGACGCTCTCGGTTGCTGTTTTGTAGTCCGCCAGCTTGGCGTAGAAAATGTTATCAACATACGTCTGCGGGTTGCGGTCGTAGAGGGGGAAGAGGGTCGATTGGACCTGCACCATGATCTTGTGGCCGGGGAGAAAGACATGGTCGACGTTGGGGAGGCCGAATTTGTATTCCTCCACTTTGCCGGGGGTCAGGGCCTTGGGCTTGTCGAAGCCGTGTACGTAGCGGCCGCGGAAGATCTCGATGCCGACGGGCAGCTCGAATCCCTCCATACCGGGCTTGGCGCCCTGGTTGGACATTTCGGGCGTTGTGTCCGGATACACGTCGATAACTTTTACGACCCAGTCACTGTCAGTCCCCGAAGTCGCCGCGAACAGATCGACCTGCGGCGCACCCATGATGTGTACGGGTTTATCGAGGGTCGTCGTCTGATACACGAGTACGTCCGGACGATCTGACACGAAGCGCTGATCTTGCACGAGCCACGTCGTCCACTGGCGCCGATCGGCCATGTTGATGGGGCGAGGAATGAATGGCACGGGCTTCTGCGGATTGGAGGCATACTCGTCGTGCCCGGTGGCCGTCGGCGCCGTGAAGCTCGCCGTAAAATGATCGCCCAGATAGAGCGGCGTCAGTGTGCCCATCGGCCATCGCGGCGACTCGTCCCAATGATTAGCCCCGGTGGCGTACGTCAGAGCACGCGGCACGTGCGGGTCCGGCGACCCCTTCAGATAGTGATCGAAGAAAGGCTTCATGTATTTGACACGAAACTCATCGGCGGTGTCCCCGGTGAACGACAGCGCCCCCAGGTCATAGCCGTAGTGATTCACTCCAGAGTGGCGCCAGGGGCCGATGACCAGCGACACCATGTCGTTGTATTTGTCCTTGAGCGCCTTGTAGACCGCGGGGCCGCCGTAGGAATCTTCCTGGTCCCATTGCCCGACCACCAGGATCGTCGGCACGGTGAGGGGGCGCGCGCCCATCCATTTGTCGACCGCCTGGAGCGACCAGAACTCCGTGTAGGCCGGGTTTTGCATCAGCTTCTGAATGAAGGGGTATTGGTCGATACCCCACTTACGGGCGTAGTCGGCCGTCGATCCCGCCTCGAGGTAGCGCGTGTAGTCATCACCGGAACCGAACGCGACCTTGTTGTCTTTTTCAGCCTTGGCCGTGCTCTGCTCGACCACATAGTCCATCGTAGGGTTGCGGAACGCGCCGTAGTGAAAGTCGTCGTCCCCGATCCAGGTGTCGACCATCGGGCTCTGGGGTACCGCCGCCTTCACTGCCGGATGAGGGTTGATCTCTGCCATCAGCGTCGTGAAGCCGAGATAACTACTGCCCACGACACCGACCTTGCCGTTGCTTTCAGGAACGTTTTTGACGAGCCAGTCGATCGTGTCGTAGGCATCGGTCGATTCATCGATGCCCGTGGAGTTCAGTGGCCCCACAATGGGCCGGGTCATGATGAACTCCCCCTCGGAATTGTGCATGCCGCGAATGTCCTGGTAGACGCGGATGTAGTTGTCCTCGACGAATTCGGCATCCATTGCCGGCAGGATGTCGAGGATGGATTGACTGTTGGTGCGCGCCGTGGATTCCTTCGCGTCATAGGGGGTCCGCGAGAACAGGATCGGGCCGCCGGCCGTGCCTTTCTTCATGACGATCACGGTGTACAGCTTCACACCGTCCCGCATCGGAATCATCACCACGCGCTTGATGAAGTCAGCATCCGGACGCACGCTGTCGTAGTGCGCAACTGAATCGGGTGCCATCACGGTTATCTTGGATTGCGCCGGCGGCGTCGCCGCCTGGGTCTGCGAAGCGAACGGCGACAGCGACACGAAAGCCGTCGCGCAACCCAGGGTCAACAGATGTTTCATTTAAGCTTTCCTGCTGGCAAAGACGTTATCCGCGCGGTCCGGCGTACCGGTGAGCCGGCGCAGGACGCGAATAATACGTGATCTGCCGGGGCAGGTCTCAAAGGGCAAGGGCTAACGATTAGCGAATCGCGACCGCTCCACCATCTTGACATCAGGTAACACACGACCATCCCCAACCGGGTCTCCCAATTGCGTGTGAATTGGAACGACTCCGGCCCATATGGGAAGCGCGTAGTCTTCCTCGTCGTCGGCTGGCGGCCCCATGCGAACCTTCGCCGCCACTTCCTCCAGGGGAAGCGCGAGCACCACGGTCTGCTTCATTTCCAGTTCGTTAGGCCCGCGCACCTCATCCCAGCGTCCCGGCACGATGTGGTCAGTGATGATGCGCAGCGCCTCCATTTTCTCCGCGTGCTCCGCAACCAGGCGCGCGCGGCCCAGTACCGTCACCGAGCGATAGTTCATGGAGTGATGGAAGGCCGAGCGCGCGAGCACATAGCCGTCTACCAAAGTAACAGTCAGGCAAACGTCCACACCTTGCGCCAACGTTTTCAGCATCCGGCTGGCCCCCGAGCCGTGCATGTAGAGGGTCTCGCCCGAGCGCGCGTAGAGGGTGGGTATCACGAACGGCTGGCTGTCTTGAGTAAAGCCTACGTGACAGAGAAATCCCTCATCCAGGATCGCATGGACCTGCGCCTTGTCGTACACGGCGCGCTTACTCAAACGACGGACTTTCGTACGTTGCGTCGGGGTGTAGGTGTTCATGGCCGCCATGATAGGTAAACTAGTGGCGGTACACATCGGCCACTTTTTGATAATTCGACTGGACCACTTATGGCCACTGCCGTCGTCATAGACCCCGCCTCGTCCGTGCCGTTGACCCGGCAGATCTACGAATTCTGGCGTCTCGGGATTCTCAACGGCCGCTTCTCCGGCGGCGAGCGTGTTCCATCCACCCGTGAGCTCGCTACGGCGCTCGATCTTTCGCGCGGCACGATCACCCAGGCGTACGAGCAGTTGATCAGTGAGGGGTATTTTCAGACGACCCACGGCTCCGGAACGTTTGTCTGCCGGCAGCTGCCCGAGGATTTGTTGAATGCACCCGCCGCGGCCGGGCGCCGCCTCGCGCATGAGGCGACCGCGCCGCTCTCGACGTTCGGCAAACGGCTGCAGAAGGACTATCAACAGCTGGGTGTGCGTCCGGGACACATCGGCTTCTCGCATTGGGGTCCGGATCTCAATCTGTTTCCGCTGGAATTATGGCATCGCCTGTATGCGAGAAGTCTGCGCGGCCTCGGATCGGACGCATTGGGTTACGCGGAATATGCGCGCGGCTACGAGCCCCTGTGCGAGGAGATCGCGAAGTACGTCTCGCGATCGCGAGCTGTGAGTTGCTCCGCCGAGCAGATCATTGTGGTGAACGGATCGCAGCAGGGGCTGGATCTGTGTGCGCGCCTCCTGCTCGAGCCCGGGGATGAGGTGGCCGTGGAAAATCCCGGTTACTCGGGTGCGAGCCGCGTCTTCGAGGCCACCGGCGCCCGGTTGCGGTCCATTCCGGTCGACAAGGAAGGTATTGTCTGTGCCCGCCTGGGTGAGGCCGCTAAAGTGGTGTATGTCACCCCGGCGCACCAGTTTCCGACGGGTGTTGCGTTGTCACTGCGGCGGCGGTTGGAGTTGATCGCCTGGGCGCGCCAGCGGCCCGCCGTGATCATCGAAGATGACTATGACAGCGAGTATCGGTACAGCGGCGCACCGATGCCGGCACTGCAGGGCCTGGCGACCGGGGTGCCCGTGGTTTACTGCGGTACGTTCTCCAAAGTGATGTTTCCCGGCCTGCGCGTTGGCTACCTGATCGTGCCGCGATCTATGGTTGCCGCATTCACGCGCGCGAAGTGGTTGTCGGACCGGCACACTCCCGTGCATCAGCAGGCCACCTTGTATCATTTCATGAAGGATGGGCATCTCGAGCGCCACATACGGCGGATGCGGCGAACCTACGAATTGCGCCGGACCGCCCTCGTCGAATCACTGCACCGCCATTTCGGCGCCGACGCCACCGTGTTGGGTGAGGCCGCCGGCATGCATGCCTACGTGCGCTTCAGCGACTCCGACATTGCCACGCGGGCCGCACGAAACAAGGTGCAACTACGGGACGTCGAGGCTTATTACCTAGGGAAGGCACCCGCCAACGATTACCTGCTCGGCTTCTCCATGCTGAGCGAGAGTAGTATCAGGGAAGGGATAAAGCGTCTGGCTTCGTAACGCGCTACTCCCTGAAAGGCGCCTCCGCGATCTCTCGCTCAACCGTATCGGTCCACGCCGACGGCACCTGCTCGCGGCACAACCCTTCCAGCCAGGTACCTCTTTGTGACAACGGCTTGCGCTTGCAATGGTCGGCCGCGAGCGCAGTGAAGCGTTGCTTGAAGTGCAGTCGCGGGAAGGCGGCGACAATCTCTTCAGTTTGTCGCACATCGATGCTCCCCATGTCGGGGCCGTCGACGTCGCTGCCGGCGCCGATGGCGACCAACATCGCCTCGGGCCCCTGGCGGCGGGTCAGGGCAAACCTGACGTCGTGAAGGACTATGGCGTGCCAGACGACGTCGGCATCCTGTGGCGACAATCCGCTCTCGATCATTAGTTGCTCGGCACGATTGGCCCCGTCGATTTCGAACGACGCGGTCGGGGTTTCGAAGCTCGTTAACAAGCCAAGATCGTGGAGTGCCGCCGCGGCGAACGCCTTATCGGCGTCATAGGGGCGCTTCTGCGCCTGCAATGCCAGCGCGCCAAAAAGGAATGTACGCATGCAATGGTTGAATAAATAGTCCGGGCAATGGGCGCGGGAGAACTGCAGGGCGGTTCGGGCGATGGCCGACTGTGGGAGTTTGATTCCCGCGACTTCCGTGGGTGGCGGGGATTGCGCTGGTGCCGATGGCGATGTCAGCGCGAGAGCGATGAGCCCGCCCAGCGCGCGCCGGCGCGTGACGAGCTCGAATTTGTGACAGACGTGCGCATCGCCCATGGGCCCCCCGAAATATCTGGCGAGGCCCATCATTTACTATGACTTCCAACTTTCCGCGAGCCGATAAACGCCACTCAGAGGGCAAAAACGGCCACCGCTGGGTGGCTATTTGGTGCTTTCCGCGCGCGTCCGTACCGCTGCCAGCGCAGCCGGCAGCTCGGTCCGCAGGGAGTGACGCACCAACACGCGGGGAATCCAGAACCCCGGCTCGACATGCAACTCGTATTCCACGGTCATGGTATCGGCGGCGCTGTGCACTTCCTTTTCCAACAGCCATGTCCCCTTTTCGTCCTTCAGGTCCCCGCTGATCCCCTTGAAGTCAATTCGTCGCGGGCGCGCGTAGTCTGCGTGTACCACCGTCGTGACCGATGGCATCAGCCAAGAATATTTCGACTCCTGTTCGATGATCTCCCACGAGCCATCGGCGGCGGTTTGCACCCGGCGGCAGCGCTTTACGCCGGGGATGAACGCGGCGGCGTGCTCGCAGTCGGTGAGTACTTCCCAGATGACTTCCGGAGTCGCTTTGATTCTGACAGCGGCGTTGACCAGGACACGGGAGCCATCACCTTCGAACGTGACATTCACCACGACCTCGCCGTCCGCCAACTGCCGTTGCACGGTTTGATCGTCGAGCCAGCCGCCCTGGGCCCAAGTCGCGATCGGCAGGAGTGTCCCTAATACCGCACCGATCACCCTATACTTCACTATTTCACCGTATGACCATGGCGCTCGAGGTGCGTCCGCGACAATGAGTGTGCCGCAAGCGCCGAGGCGGTTCTTGCATTGCCGCGCTCTCATGCTCCCGGTGCTGGCGTGAGCCGGCGCGGGACCACGAGATGCTGACCACCAAGGCCGTAACCGTCGCTATCAGGGTAAACTGTGCAGCTCGGTGCGGGGGCGGCATTCAAACAGATTCCGTTCGCAAGATTCCGTCCCTGACCGAAACGCCGGAACTTGCGGTTCGCGTACAGTACGGCGCCGAAAGTACGGGGCGATTTTCGCAAACCTGTCTGAAGAACTGCCAAGGAACGCGGTCTGAGGTTACGATCCGCAACGTTAATGTGATTTGACCAGTCTAATGAGGGTGCAATGGCAACTAAGCTCGACAAGCAGCTCAAGCGCGAAATTGACGTGGATGGCAAGCCGTACATGCTTGCGATCACGCCCGATGGCCTGAAGCTCACGGAGAAAGGCAAGCGCAAGGGCCAGGAACTCTCCTGGAAGAATCTTCTCGCCGGTCAGGCCGCCCAGGCCACCGTTCTCAGCGCGGCGACTGAAGAGTCGGCCGAGTCGGCCGACACCGAATAACTGCAAACCCGACGAGGCACAGGCGTCGGCGGAAGCGTTGCAATTCCGCCGGCGCTTTTCAAGTGGACTGAAACATAAGCATTAACTTATGTAACCAGTCACCTACGCGTAGTTTGAATCTGCAGATCCCCTGGCGACTTCGCGAACCCAGGCGCCAATCCCTGGCGGGGGGTGTCCAGCGGCTCCTTACGAAATCCCTGCCGCAGCCAGCTGCAGCCCGCTCGAGGGCTAGGCGCCCCCGCCGCTCCACTGTTACCGCTGGTCCCCCTACCTGCATCCCTGCTCAATGTCCAAGCTGGCTCTAGGTCTGTCACTGTGCAGCGACATGTTAGGAAGTGCGGTACCCACAAACCATCGGACCAAAGACTCTCAGCGGGTGATTCGGATCACAGTTAGAATCAAAGACACGCACCGCCGCCCGGAATCAGTAGATGAGCCAGCCCCCCGTTGATCGTGAAAGCCTCCAGGTCCTGCTCGCCAGGATCCACGAGCGGCTGAATGAGGCCGGCTCTGTCGATGCGGGCTCGCGAGAGATGCTGGGACAGGTGATGGGTGACATCGAGCGTGCCTTGGCGCAAGGCACGCCCGAAGTGCCGGAAGCCAACACTTCGCGCCTGGAAGCCCTGGCGGTCCGGTTCGAAGCCGACCATCCCTCGCTCGCGGCGACGCTACGCCGCCTCGTCGACCTGCTGAGCGAAGTCGGGATCTAAAAAAAAGGCCCGACGCAGTCTCACCGCGTCGGGCCTTATCGTCCCTCAGTCCTCAGTCATCCATCAAAAAGCTGCGCAGCTGCTCGCTGCGGCTCGGGTGACGGAGCTTACGCAACGCCTTCGCCTCGATCTGCCGGATGCGCTCACGGGTTACGTCGAACTGCTTGCCGACCTCTTCGAGGGTGTGGTCGGTATTCATGTCGATGCCGAACCGCATGCGCAGGACTTTCGCTTCACGAGGGGTCAGTTGCGCAAGTACCGAGTGCGTGGTCTCGCGCAGAGACTCCATCGTCGCCTGGTCGATGGGTGAGGCCACCGAGGTGTCTTCGATGAAGTCCCCGAGATGCGAATCCTCGTCGTCGCCGATGGGCGTCTCCATCGAGATGGGCTCTTTGGCGATCTTGAGGACCTTGCGCACCTTGTCCTCGGGCATTTCCATGCGCACCGCTAGCTCTTCGGGCGTCGGCTCGCGGCCCATCTCCTGCAGCATCTGGCGTGAGATGCGGTTGAGCTTGTTGATCGTCTCGATCATGTGCACGGGAATACGGATCGTGCGCGCCTGATCGGCGATCGAGCGGGTGATGGCCTGACGGATCCACCACGTCGCGTAGGTGCTGAATTTGTAGCCGCGACGGTACTCGAACTTGTCGACCGCCTTCATGAGGCCGATGTTGCCTTCCTGGAGGAGATCCAGGAACTGCAGGCCGCGGTTCGTGTACTTCTTGGCGATGGAGATCACGAGACGCAGGTTCGCCTCGACCATCTCCTTCTTCGCACGGCGCGCCTTGGCCTCGCCGATCGAGACCTCGCGATTCACTTCCTTCAGGTCGTTGATGGTGAGGTGATAGAGCACCTCGAGGCCTTCGAGCTTCTTCTGCCGACGCTCGATCTCGTCCTTGAACTTCGCCAGCGGGGCGGAGAACTTCTTGCCACTCTTGACGTGCTTCTGCAGCCACTTCGGGTTCGTCTCGTTCTTCGGGAACGAGGCGATGAAGTCCTTGCGAGGCATGCCGGCATCGCGCACGGCGATGACCATGATCTCCTTCTCGAGCTGGCGGACCTCGGAGATATGCGTGCGCAGGTTCAGAATGAGCGCGTCGAACATGCGCGGCGCCAGCTTGAGCTCCATGAACTCATCGGCCAGCTTCGCCCGCATTTTCAGTGTTTTCGGGTCCTTCGCACCGGCCTTCTCGATCGCGGACAGAACCGCTACGTAGTTTTTCGCGATTGACGCGAAACGGGCCGCGGCCTCCTCCGGATCCGGACCGGTATCGACGACTTCCTCTTCGCCGTCCGCGCCGTCCTCACCCTCTTCGGTTTCGTCGTCCGATTTTTCCTCGGCCTCGACGAGCTCCATCTTCGTGGGATTCTGGGGCTGGGCGATGACATCGGGGGCGTTAGGGTCGATGAAGCCGACAATGACGTCGACCAGGCGCGCCTGTCCCGCCTTTACCGGCTCGTACGCCCTCTGGATGAAGTCGTAGGTGGCCGGGTACATGGCGAGCGCGCGACGCACGGCATCGAGACCTTCCTCGATACGCTTCGCGATGCGGATTTCGCCCTCACGAGTCAGCAACTCCACCGTGCCCATCTCGCGCATGTACATGCGGACGGGATCGGTAGTGCGCCCCAATTCGGCATCGAGCGCGGCCAGCGCGGCAGCGGCTTCCTCGATCGCCTCCTCGTCGGCGGGCGCCGAGGGCTCGTTCTGCAGCAACGACTCGGTATCCGGTGCCTTCTCGTACACCGGGATGCCCATGTCGTTGATCGTGTTGACGATGTCCTCGATCTGCTCGGGATCGACGATCTCGGACGGCAGGTGATCGTTCACCTGCGAATAAGTGAGGTAACCCTGCTCCTTACCACGGGCAATCAGCAGCTTTAGCTGGGACTGGCGGTCTTCCGGCATTACAGGAACACGACGCTCGATACCTAACTGAGGTTTCTTGTCTATTGGAGCAGCACTCTTCGAGCCACCGTTTTTTCCCTCTGCGGCGACCGGGGCGGGTTTCGCTTCCGGCGGACGGGGGACTTCGGCAGCCTTGATTTCAACGGGCTTTACATGGGGCGCGTCGCTCTTTTTTGGTGCAGCGACGGGCTTCGGTCGGTCTTTATCGCGAGCCACGGAGGCCACGGCCACGGTCTTCTCAGCAGCCACTGTCTTTACGGGCTTGCCGGCTGGCGCGGACGGACGTTTTTTGGCGGCGGGGGCGGGCTTGTGCTTACGTGTCGTCATGATTAGCGGCGGCGGCGAAGGGCTAGCATTTCCCCTATGTGCTGGCCGGGAAGGGCCAACTCAAGGGGCGCCAAAGCAAAGCGGGCAATTGTATTTGACAAGGGAGCAAACGCCAAATTCAAGTTGGGCGCGAAGTGCTTCATCCGCGCGCCTTACGAAGTATAAGTTGTTGAAATTCCTTGATTTCCTCGGGTCCTAGGCGAGTCCAGCGACTTTTCTCCTCGAGCACCTTGAGTCGCTGCACGGCAACCGTGTCCGCGAGCTTGGCCAGTGCTCCGCGCAATTCATCCGCGGCCAAGGCTGCATCCGCGACCACTTCCTCGCGGTGAAGCAGCTTTGGTAAGGAGTCCCCTCCTGGTTTGTCGGCCCAGCGCTCGATAACCTGAGCGGCGATCTGCAGGGGGTGTTCCCGCAAGTCATCCAGCAATTCACGCAAAAGGTCGATTCCTGCTTCCTCGCACGCATTCAAGCCTGCGCGCTCCTCCACTGTTACCTGCTGCGCGATGGCTGGAAATCTCACTAGTCTGACCACGGCCTGCCGGACGAGGCTGCCTCGCCCCGCGCTGGTGCGTGTCTGCACGTGGGGTGTCGCCTGTATATGGGGGTCTGCGGACGCTATCCCATCCCCCGCGGACCTGAAGGGGGGCGGCGGCGTGAGATCCATCAGTTCTTCGAGCCGCTCGCGTGCAATACCTAGCGCGATCGCGATCTGCTTGAGGACGAGCTCCCGGTAGACGCCCTCCGTCAGCCTGGCGAGCAATGGACGTGCCAGCTCGGAGAAGCGCGCCCGGCCGTCGGCGTGTGACAGATCGGCCTGCCCCTTGAGCTCGCTGATCAGGTATTCCGACAGCGGTAACGAGGTATTGAGGCGCTGCTCGAACGCCTCACGGCCCTCTTCACCGACGAGCGAGTCCGGATCCTGCCCTTCGGGAAGAAACAGGAAGCGGATCTCCCGCCCTTCGCGTGCCTCGGGCAGCGCATGCTGAAGTGCACGCCACGCCGCCCCGCGACCCGCTCTGTCACCGTCGAACGCAAACACAACCTCGCTCACGAGCCGGAAGATGCGCTTGAAGTGTTCTGGGGTCGTCGCCGTGCCGAGCGTAGCCACCGCGTAGGTAATCCCGGCCTGGTGCAGGCGTACAGCATCCATATAGCCTTCGACAATGAGCAGGCGCTTGAGGTTGGAACGCGCGCGCCGTGTCTCATACAGTCCATAGAGTTCCCGTCCCTTGTGAAAGAGAGCCGTTTCGGGCGAGTTGAGATATTTCGGCTCGCCCTGCTCGATAATGCGGCCGCCGAACGCGATGACCCGACCGCGCACATCTCGGATCGGGAACATGATTCGGTCCCGAAAACGATCGTAATGACGCTCGCCATCCCGGATCTGCCCCCGCTCGCGCTCGATGATCAAACCCAACTCCGAGAGCGCGCGGCGCTCCGCATCGCCACTTCCGAAGCGTCTCAGCACCTCGTTCCACGAATTCGGGGCATAGCCGATGCCGAAGTGCTCGAGTGTTTCCCGGACCAGTCCGCGACGCTCCACGTACGCCCGCGCGTGCTGGTCCCGTGCGAGACATTCCGAGAAAAAGCCTGCAACTCTGCCCATCAGCTCATATAACGGCTCATCGGCGCGTTTGGTGTTACCCGCGGCGGTCCCAGCTTCATGCGGGACCTCCAGCCCCAGTTGCTGGGCAAGCTCCTCGACGGCCTCTGGAAAGGCCATCCGGTCGTGCTCCATCAGAAACCGCAGCACCGTGCCGTGCGCTCCACAGCCGAAGCAGTGATAGAACTGCTTGTCCGGACTCACCCAGAAGGACGGTGTCTTCTCGCCGTGGAACGGGCAGCAGGCCTTGAACTCGCGGCCGGCCTTCTTGAGGGGCACACGCAAGCCGATGACTTCGACGATGTCCGCGCGGGCGATCAACTCGTCGATGAAGCTTTGAGGGATCAAACCCATAGGCCTTTGCGAATTCTAGCAGCCGACAAAAGCCACGCCTTTTGGCGGCGGAAACGAAGCTACTGTCCGAAAAAGCGCCGCAGGCGACTTTTTCCAATTGAACTAGCCGCGGCGGAGAATCAACATCGCCACCAGGCAGGCCAGCAGGAATGCCCCGAAGCCTCCCATCACCATCAGGCGCAGGCGTTTCCTGCGGAACGTGCCGAGCTCGGTGGTCCGGATGGACACCCGTTTCTGTGTCAGGTCCAGGACCCCGGCGGCGGCGAGCGACCCGGCCGCATCGCGCTCGTCGTCGGTCAACTCGTCGAGGGAAATCCCGGCGTGACCTGAATCCATCGCGCCACGTCGGCGCAGCTTCGCCAGCAGCCGGCGCTCGCGCTCGAGTTTACGGGTGACCGTGAGGCAGGCGAGTGCGATCGCAATGAGGGCCGCCGCGGAGACAAGACCCCGGCCTGGCAATCAACTGAGCTTCTGTTTGATCCGGGCGCTGACCGCGCCCATGTCGGCCTTGCCCTGGGCTTTCGCTTTCACGATGCCCATGACTTTGCCCATGTCCTTGATCGAGCTGGCGCCCGTGGCAGCCACCGCTTCGGCGATGAGAGCATCGATCTCCGCCTCGCTCATCTGCGCGGGCAGATAGACCTGTAGAACGGCGAGTTCCGCCTGTTCTTTGGCCACCAGGTCGGCCCGTCCGCCGCTTTCGAACTGAGTGATGGATTCCCTGCGCTGCTTGAGCATCTTTTCAAGCACCGCCAACACCTGGCCGTCGTCGAGGGTGATGCGCTCGTCCACCTCGCGCTGCTTGATCGCAGCGAGGGCCAGTCGGATCGTGCCAAGCCGCTCTTTTTCCCCGGCTCGCATCGCGCCTTTCATATCCTCGGTGATGCGTTCCTTGAGCGTCATAAATAACCTAAATATTCGCCATCACGCTTAAAAAAGCGCGATTGGCGGTTCGAGTAGATCCGCGCGACTTCCGTCGGAGTCGCGCGCGGCACGTCGGTGTTACCGCGGAGCCCGCATGACGTCACGCGACAGGCGCTTCATGTGGCGCTTGACCGCGGCAGCCTTTTTGCGTTTCCGCTCCTGCGTGGGCTTCTCGTAGAATTCACGCCGGCGCAGCTCGGTGAGAATCCCGGCCTTCTCGCAAGCGCGTTTGAAACGCCGCAAGGCGGCATCAAAATACTCGTTCTCACGAACACGAACGCTCGGCATCTAAACCTCAACTCATTGATGGGAATGAGAATTACACCCACGCCCATAGGGACCCGTAGGGACGGGGGGCGGGGATTCTAAGGCGACATGCGCATTCTGGCAATTGAATCCTCATGCGACGAGAGTGCTGCGGCCATCCTGGACGCCGGCAGGGGTCTGCTCGCCCATGAAATTTTCAGTCAAATCGAGCTTCACAGGGTCTATGGAGGCGTGGTGCCGGAGCTGGCCTCCCGCGACCACGTCCGCCGGCTGCTTCCCCTGGTGAGGAGCGTCATGGCCAAGGCGGAGACCACGTCAGGAGAGCTCGACGGCGTGGCTTATACCGCGGGTCCGGGGCTGATTGGTGCCTTGCTGACGGGCGCATCCCTGGCCCGCAGTCTTGCCTATGCCTGGAAAGTCCCTGCACTGGGTGTCCACCACCTGGAAGGTCACCTGCTGGCGCCGCTACTCGAGCCCGAGCCGCCCCCCTTTCCCCATGTTGCGCTGCTGGTCTCCGGCGGTCACACGATGCTCATTGAGGTCCGCGAGATTGGCCGCTATCGCCTGCTGGGCGAGACCCGGGACGACGCGGCCGGCGAGGCCTTCGACAAGACCGCCAAACTCCTGGGCCTGCCTTATCCGGGCGGTCCCGAGCTCGCACGTCTCGCCGCCCGGGGCACTCCCGGCACCTTCACTTTTCCACGTCCCATGCTCGATCGCCCGGGTCTCGAGTTCAGCTTTTCGGGCCTCAAAACGGCCGTGGTGCATGCTATTCGCGGTCGCGAGATGACGGACGCAATGCGGGCGGACGTCGCCGAGGGAGTTCAGCTCGCGATAGTGGAAACGCTCACCGCGAAGGCTTTGCGCGCGCTCGAGGAGACAGGGCTCGACACACTGGTCGTCTCGGGAGGTGTCAGTGCCAACCGCAGTTTGCGCACGCGCCTCGCCGAAGCCGCGCGCCGCCAGGGTGCGCGCGTGTACTATCCGCGCATCGAGTTTTGTACTGACAATGCGGCAATGATTGCGGTTGCCGGTCTCGCCCGGTTGCAGGCCGGCCAACACGACAGCCTCGCCATTCAGGCGCGGGCGCGCTGGCCCCTGGAATCCCTGCAGCCGCTGACTCCCGCACCCCACGATTCGTAGTCATTCGCGCCGGTGGCCTGTTCCGGCGTTACCAGGAGCTCACTTGACTCTGTATTCCGGCGATCGAATTTTTCTGCGCGGCCTCACGGCCGAATGCGTCATCGGCTTCATCGACTGGGAGCGCCGGGTGAAGCAGACAGTGGTCGTCGATCTCGAGCTGCCCGTAGACTGCCGGCAAGCCGCGGTGAGCGATGATGTCACGGACACGGTCGACTATAAGAAGGTGTCGAAACGCGTGCTCGCCTTCATCGAGGCCTCCGAGTTCAAACTCGTCGAGACCCTGGCGCAACGCCTGGCAATGCTCATTCTCGAAGAATTCACCATTGAGTGGATCCGGCTGTCGATCAACAAGCCCGGCGCCATCCGCAACTCGCGCGATGTTGGAGTCTCCATCGAGCGCAGCCGCGCCGATCTGTCCGCCACGGCCGCCAACAGGGCCTAGAGCCTAATGCCCGCCGTCTACGTCGCAGTCGGCAGCAACGTCGAGCCCGAACGCCATCTCGCTCTGGCGACGCAGTTGCTGCGAGGGGAGTTTCCGGACGTTCGATTTTCCCCTTGGTACCGCAATCGCGCCGTGGGTTTCGAGGGAGCGGATTTCATCAATCTGGTCGCGGGGTTTACCACTGCGCTGTCGATCGGAGACGTTCTCTCCCGGCTACATGCTATCGAGATCGCCTGTGGCCGTCCGCGCGAGGCTCCTCGTTGGGCGCCGCGCTCGATGGACCTGGATGTGCTGCTCTACGGCGACCTGATTCTCGACGAGCCTCGATTGAAGTTGCCTCGGCCGGACCTGCTGAAGCGCGCTTTCATGTTGGGACCGCTCGCGGCCCTGGCGCCGGAGCTCATGCATCCCACGGAGAAGGTGACGATAGGCGAGCTATGGCAGCGTTTTGATCGGTCCGCTCATGAGCTCGTCGAAATCGAGCCCTCTACCAACCTACACTCCGGCCTCCATCGATCGCCAGGATCTGGCCCGTGACGTATGGAGCTTCGGCGGCGAAGAACAGTGCGGCGCGTGCCACATCCGAGGCCGTTCCGGCTCGTTTGAGCGCCGTGCGGTCGATGATTTCCGCCTGCAGTGCCTTGTCGAGGCCATCCTCCGGCCACAGGACCGGCCCGGGTGCGATGGCGTTCACGCGCACGTGCGGTCCCAACTCACGAGCGAGTGACTTCGTCAGCATGATGAGCCCGGCCTTGGCGACGCTATATACCGGGTGGCGGCGCAGGGGCCGCATACCGTGAATGTCGGCGAGATTGAGTATGAGTCCCTGGTTGGCATGCAGCGCCGGCGCCGCGGCTTGCGACAGGAACAGCGGCGCCTTGAGGTTGGTTCCGATGAGGTCGTCCCAGTCGATTTCGCTGATGTCGCCGACCGGTGTCGGATAGAACGACGAGGCGTTGTTGACCAGAATGTCGAGTCCACCGAAAGCTTGGCTTGCTGCGGTGGCGAGCGCCGGAAGTTTGTCGATCTCGAGAAGATCGCCGCTGACCACCGCCGCGGAGCCCGGGCGGACAGCGTTCAACTCCCGAGCGAGTTCCGCGGCATCCTCCGACGAGCTTCGGTAGTGGAGCACGGTGTTCGCGCCGGCCGCATGCAATGTGCGGGCGATAGCCGCGCCCACGCGCCGGGCCGCGCCCGTGATGAATGCGGTCTTCCCCGCCAGGCGCTTGTCCGATTGTGCAAGATGAGCGTCGCCGCTTTGAGACTCGAGTTGATCGTTTGGCATAGCTCGCGATTATGACCTCATCTGTGCCGCGCTCAATCCTCCCACCGCTGTCGGCAGATGAGCAACAGCATTCTGCGGCTGTCGCTGCCCGGCTGCGCGAGGCGGTCGTGGCGGCCGGCGGGTGGCTGTCGTTCGAGCAGTTCATGGAGCTGGCTCTCTATGCCCCGGGACTGGGTTACTACAGTGCCGGAAGTACCAAGATCGGCTCCGGCGGTGACTTCGTCACCGCGCCGGAGATTTCGGACTTGTTCAGTCGTTGTGTCGCGAGCCAGTGCGCGCAGGTGTTGTCGGTCACGGGCGGCGAGATTCTGGAGCTCGGCGCGGGAACGGGTCGTATGGCGCTCGCCGTGCTCGAGTCGCTCGCTGCGGCGGGGGTGGTGCCGGACCGGTACTCCATACTCGAAGTGAGCGCCGACCTCGCCGAGCGCCAACGAGCGCGCCTGAGCTCGCTACCGCCGTCATTGCGCGAGCGGGTGGTTTGGCTCCAGCGGCTTCCCGAGCGTCCGTGTCGCGGGGTCATACTGGCGAACGAAGTGTTGGATGCGTTGCCGTGTCAGCGGTTTGTGGTTGATGCGGTCGTCCACGAGTTAGGTGTCTCACTCGAGGGCGATTCGTTCATCGAGCGCGCGGCCATCCCGGATGCCGCCCTGACTAGTGCTCTTGAAAACCTACTGCGGGAGCTGCCACAGCCGCTGCCGTCGGGCTACACGTCAGAGGTTTGCCTCAAACTCGAGCCCTGGATCGCCAGTGTCGGTGAATGCCTCGAGCGCGGGTTGATCCTGTTGTTCGACTACGGGCTGCCTCGTTCGCACTACTATCACCCACAACGGGTCGACGGCACGCTGCGCTGTCACTTCAAACAGCTGGCCCACGACAATCCCTACATCAATGTCGGCGTGCAGGACATCACCGCCTGGGTCGACTTTACGCGCGTGGCCGAAGCGGGGGTCGCCGCGGGTCTCGACGTAACCGGCTTCTGTACGCAGGCCGCTTTTCTCCTGGCGACCGGGATCGAGAGCCTCGTGGCGGGGGCGGTCGGTGTCGTGGAGGAAGCGCGCCTCGCGGGCGAGGCACGACGATTGCTCATGCCTGGCGAAATGGGCGAGGCGTTCAAGGCAATCGCGCTCACCCGTGACTACGACGCCGCGCTGAGCGGCTTTGCTCTTCAAGATCTGCGCCACTCGTTGTGACGCACGCGATACCATAACCAGCGCCCGGAAGGGCAACGCCTTAAGAGAGTAGCAAGTGGCCGACACAATCAATACGATCACCCTCGGTATCATCGAGGGCATTACCGAATTTCTGCCCGTCTCCAGCACCGGGCACCTGCTGGTCGCGGAGCAGTGGCTCGGCTCCCGCTCGGAGTTGTTCAATGTCGCCATCCAGGCGGGTGCCATTCTCGCGATCGTGCTGATTTACTGGCGTCGGCTGGTGGCACTGTTGACGCGCTTCGACCAGCCGGAGAATCGCGACTACCTGTTCAAGCTCACCACGGCGTTTCTCATTACGGCCATCCTCGGGTTCGCGGTGACCAAGGCCGGCTTCAAGCTGCCGGAAAAGGTGCTGCCTATTGCGATAGCCGAACTCATCGGCGGCATCCTGATCCTGGTCATCGAAGCCTACGTGGCCAAAAAACCGCCGCTCGCCACGGTGACCTGGCAGGTCGCCATCTGGGTGGGGCTGTGTCAGATTCTCGCGGGCGTTTTCCCTGGAACCTCACGCTCCGCGGCGACGATTTTCGCCGCCATGCTGGCGGGCCTCACCCTGCGCCCCGCAGCGACGGAGTTCGCTTTCCTGGTCGGCATTCCCACCATGTTCGCAGCGACCGCGTATGAATTTCTGAAGACGCGCCACGCTGGCGAGGGCCCCGAGGATTGGAACGCCTTGGCTATCGGCTTCGTCGTTTCCGGTATCGTCGCCTTCATCGCGGTGAAGTGGCTGTTGCGTTACGTGCAGTCCCATCGTTTCACGCTGTTCGCGTGGTATCGCATCGTGTTGGGTGTCGTGCTGATGGGGCTGGCGACGGCGGGGATCGTGAGCTGAAACGAACACGGCGGTTCGCCGCCGGGCGCCGCTAATCCCCGTACTGAAACACGTCTTCCAGCGGGACTCCAAAAACGCGTGCGATCTTGAAAGCGGCTTCCAGCGACGGCGAGTAGCGGCTCTGTTCGATTGCGATAATGGTCTGCCGCGTGAGCCCGACGCGGCCGCCGAGGTCCTCCTGCGTCATTTCACCGTGATGAAAGCGCAGAGTGCGGATGTTGTTACGAATCCGCGTCTGTTGAGCGGCCTTGCTCACAAGCCGAACCGGTAATAGTAGAGCTGCGAGGCCAGGCGGACGATCTCGGCCAGGGCGAAGGCCGCGAGGATTGCGTAGCACAGCAGGCCGTAAGGTGTTTGAATCACGGCCAGCATGAGAATGCCCCAGACGCCGACTCCGATCGCCAGATAGCCATTGCGGCTGCCGCGTAGTCGTACACCAAGATCTCGCTCGTCCTGCTTTTCGGGCCGCCGATACGCGGCGATCGCGATGTGCGAGACGACGCTGATGATGATCATCCAGATCGTGATGCCGATCAGCACGCCGAGCACTGCTCCCTGCGTAGGCGGCTGCCGCCAATGGCGCACGGCGAAGAAACCGTAGACCGCGATTATCGCGGCGATCTGGGTCACGACACTTTTTTCACGAAAAGTCATAGCGTCCTCCCTCATGGCATGTCGAAGATACTTTACATTAGGTAATGTAAAGCGGACATGGAGGTGATGTCAAATATTTTTGACATCGAAGTCGCGGGCGGCTCGACGGAACATTGAGGTGTACCTCGCGTTGATGAAATTCGGTGCGGGGCAAACGCATCTAACAACGTTTCGGGATCTCAGGGGGCTCCCACTGAATTCGCAGGGCACTGCCGGTCCGCTCGGCTTTCTCAACGGCGGCGGCGACATGGGTCGCTCGATGCGCGACTACGACTGGACCCGGACCCCGCTGGGCGCGCCGGCGTTGTGGTCACAATCTCTCAAAACCCTCGTTGAGCTGATGCTCGCCTCCACGCAGCCCATGTTCATGGGATGGGGCGCGGACATGACCTGGCTCTATAACGATGCGTTCGTGCCGATTCTGGGACGAAAGCATCCGGCTGCGCTCGGTGTGCCGGCACTCGAGGTGTGGGCCGAAGCCAAGGAGTCCCTGGCGCCGATGTTCGCGCGGGTATTCGCGGGCGAGGCGGTGCATCGCGACGACATTGAATTGATGCTCGACCGCCGTGGCCGCCTGGAGGAGGCGCATTTTGCCTTCTCTTACACACCCGCCCGCAATGAGGGCGGTGTCGTAGCGGGTCTCTTTGGTGTTTGTATCGAAACCACGGAGCGCGTGCTCGCCGAGCGCGGGCTGCTGGCAGCCACCGAGCGGCAGCGGAAATTATTCGAGCAAGCGCCGGGTTTCATCACCGTGATGCACGGCCCCGAGCATGTGTTCGAATTCGCGAACCACGCCTATAACCGCCTGGTGGGAAATCGGGAGCTGCTCGGGAAATCGATCCGGGAGGCGTTTCCGGAGTTGGTCGGACAGGGCTTTTTCGAGCTCCTCGACCGGGTCTACGCCACGGGCGAGCGTTACGCCGCGCACCAGGTGTCGGTTCGGCTGGGGGTTGCGGGCACTGAGCCGGTTGAGCGTTTCCTCGATTTCATTTATGAGCCTATAGCGGACGAGGCCGGGCACATCACCGGGATCTTCGTTGAGGGGCACGACGTCACTGAAGTTCACTTCGCGCAGGAAGCACTGCGCATTCGTGAGCGCCGCCAGGCTCTCATGATCCAACTCAACGATCGCCTGCGGAACCTGGAAGACGAGGGTGACCTCTCGTACGCCGTTGGCGAATTTCTAGGTAACGCGTTGGGAGTGGACCGGGCGGGCTACGGAACCGTCGATCCCATGGCGAAAACGATTACCGTCGTTCGGGACTGGAACGCGCCTGGAGTTCGCAGCCTCGCCGGCACCTTGCGCTTCCTCGACTACGGCTCTTACATCGAGGATCTCGTCCGGGGCGAGACCGTTGTGTTTCATGATGCGCGGAACGATCCACGGACTATGGCGACCGCCGACGCCCTAACGGCGATCACGGCGCGCGCGGCCGTCAACATGCCCATCACCGAGCATGGCGTGTTGGTTGCGATCCTCTATCTGAATCACGGCTCCGCGCGGCAATGGCTGGACGAGGATCTGCTGCTATTGCGGGACGTCGCGGAGCGTGCACGAACCGTCATCGAGCGGCGACGAGCCGAGCAGGGGCTGCAAGAGCTCGCGGCTTCTCTCGAGCAACAGGTCGCCGAGAGAACCGCGGAACGGGACCGGGTATGGCGGAATTCGCGCGACCTGTTGGTCGTGGTTGGTGGGGACGGTATCTTTCGGGCGATCAACCCGGCATGGAAGACAATCCTGGGTCACGCGCCGGCCGACGTTGTTGGACGCAATTTTCGTGACTTCGTCTGGCCCGAGGATACGGAGCTCACCCAGGGCGCTCTGCAGCAGGCGGTCTCGAGTGTCAACCTCACGAACTTCGAAAATCGCTACCGCCATGTCGACGGGACACCGCGCTGGATCTCCTGGCGCACCTCTGTGGAGGGTGAGCTGGTTTATGCCTATGGCCGTGATATTACGGCGGAGAAGAAGGCACGCGACGAGCTCGCCCGCGCCCAGGAGGCGTTGCGCCAGTCGCAGAAGATGGAAGCCGTCGGCCAACTCACGGGCGGGCTGGCTCACGACTTCAACAACCTTCTGGCCGGCATCAGCGGCAGCCTCGAAGTCATCGAGGCTCTGTTGGTTCAGGGTCGGCTCGGCAATATCGAGCGCTATATCAAGATGGCGCAGGGCTCGACTCGCCGCGCCGCCTCCCTGACACAGCGCTTACTCGCTTTTTCCCGGCGGCAGACGCTCGATCCGCGGCCGACCGACATGAATCGCCTCGTGGGAGGTATGGAAGAGCTCATCCGCCGCACTGTCGGGCCTGATGTCGAGCTGGAGGTGGTGGGCGCCGGCGGACTTTGGCTCACCCGCGTCGACTCTTCGCAGCTCGAGAATGCTCTCCTCAACCCGACGCCGCGCGCGTTTCGCGTCCGGAGTTGAAAGTGCTCTTCATCACCGGATATGCGGAGAACGCCGCTGTCGGCAACGGTCATCTCGAGCCCGGCATGGCGATTCTCACCAAGCCCTTCGTGATGGCGGACC
>JAQGOE010000115.1 GCA_028293725.1 Gammaproteobacteria bacterium
ACCATCCCTACAAGGCCAGTGAGATCCGCCAGATCGCGGCAGCCATCCGCAAAACGGGCCGGCCGATCGTGCTCAGCCTCTCCCCCGGCCCGACGCAGCCGCTGCATGCCGCCGAAATTCGTCAACACGCCCAGATGTGGCGCATCTCCAATGACGTGTGGGACAGCTGGCGGTTCGTGCACGAGCCTCCCAAAGAGGACGATTTCCCCATGGGCGTGCAGGATATCTTCCAGCGGCTGCAACCCTGGATCGGCCAGGCCCGCGACGGTCGCTGGCCCGATGCCGACATGTTGCCGTTCGGCACGTTGGCGCCACACCCGGGGCTGGGTGAGGCCCGGCACACTCGCCTGACGCTGGACGAGCAGCGCACCCAGCTCACACTGTTGGCTATGGCACGCTCGCCACTGGTCCTCGGAGCCAATCTGACCCGGCTCGATGAGGACACGCGGCGACTGATCACCAACCGGGATGTCATCGCCATCGATCAGACCTCAAGCGACAATCATCCCGTCGAGAACCTGCCGCCAGGCTTCGAGAAAGTGCGTGTGTGGGTCGCTTCCGGGACCGGGCGACAGCGGCGGGTGCGCTTTCTCGCCGTGTTCAATCTCGATGACAAACCTGCCTCCCTGGAAGCACCCTGGGACAAACTGGGCCTGCCTTCCGGCCGGCTCGTGGCACGCGACCTGTGGGAGCGTCACCGCCTGACCCCATCCGATTCCCTAAAGGTGGAGTTGCCCGCGCACGCATGCGTTCTGTACGCGGTGAACACTCGCGCCCAGTGAGCGCACCAACTCACGCCAGCAACCGCCGGCCGGCACCCTCGCCGAAAGCGCGGATCCGCGCGAGATCGAGCAGCTCGCGGTTGGTCGGCAAAGTTTGGCACCTGTAATCCGCCTGACGTCTGATCGTTGCAAACGCGGCGCGCGCTTCGTCGTGGTACCTGAGCGCACCGGCCCGGGGCCGCAGATCAGTTCGGTAGCCCATGCCATAGAGCACGTATTGCCAACTCGATTCCTTGAACAAGTCGACGTCCTGGTCGAAGTCGACCGGGCCGGGCGGACGCTGCCGCCACATGCGTAACAGCTCCTGCAGGCTCTCGGGAATACTGGCCGAGTCCGCATTGTCGAGCCAGAAGCGGGAATCCCGGCGCTCGCTGGTGCAGTAGTGGAGCTTGATGAAGTCGAGCGCGCGCTCGAAGCGCCGCCGCATGATGCCGTTGTATTGTTTGGCCGCGATCTCCAGGTCGCCTCCCCAGGGGAACAGATTCGCCAGCAACGCTGCCTCGGCCTCGATGAAGACGCTGCCGGTGGCCTCGAGCGGCTCGAAGAAGCCGCTGGACGCTCCGATAGCGATGCAGTTCTTCTTCCAGCTGATCTCCCGATAGCCCGGGTCAAAACGCACCTTCTGAATCTGGAGCCGGTCGCCCGCCTTGCCGACGTAAGCACGCAATGTCGCTTCAGCGCGCGCATCGTTTGTATGGTCCGACGAGTAAACGTTGCCGATTTCGCGGCGGCAGTCGAGCCCGATATCCGAGATCCAGCCCGAGTCATGCGCCGTCGCAATCGTGCACGAGGCGATCGGCGAGTCCGGCCACTCGTGAGGTACCTGCATCGCCAGCGCCGTATCGCAAAACAGGCTGGAGCGACAGGAATTGTAGGGAGCACCCAGGGCCGCGCCGATCAGTTGGGCACGAGAGCCCGTGCAATCGATGAAAAGATCGGCGTGCAGCTCCCCGCGCGCCCCTGTGACGGAGCGGATCGAGCCGTCCTCCGTCAGGTTGACTTTCTCGAGCTTATCGCGCACGGGCAGCACCCCCAAGGCGATCGCCCGCCGCCGCAGGAGTGCCGCGAGTTTCAGGGCATCGAAATGATACGCGTAGTTCAGAGGCGCCCGGTAGTCCGGAATATGGATCAGTTTGGGCGCTCGGTTCGAATCGGCGACCCGCTTCTGCGCCGTGTTGACCGCGTCCCAGTTGACATTCGGGCCGGCCACTCCGAGAAGCCAATAGGGAAGCAGATCGAGCCCTGCAGGCTCCTGGGGGGAGATCTGGAAGGGGTGCAGGTAATGGTCCGGCTCACCGCGGCCGGGCGGGTAGCGCCAGTCTACGAACTTCGTGCCCTGTTTGAAGCTCGTACAACACTTCCGTACCAGACTCGTCTCGTCGACGCCGATGCAGTGCAGTGTGTTGCGGATGGTCGGGGCAGTTCCCTCGCCGAGCCCCGGCGATACGATCTCCGCCGAGTCGAGCACTGTAATACGCACGCCGTCGGGGGACCGGGCTTCCAGAACCCGGGCCAGGTATGCGGCGGTGATCCACCCGGCAATGCCGCCGCCAACGATCAAAACACTCTTGACCATCATGGAGTCGCTCGAACGATATCACGCGTGCGCGGGGCAACCGGCTTGGCGTACGAGGTAAGATAGCGCTCTGAGCAACCCGCGGACTATTGAAAAAACCGGCCGCGGGTATATCCAAAATCACATGTCCGCCCCCGGCGGGGGCGAATATCAGGCACGCCTATTCGACGACGGGGTTTGCCAGTAAATCGAGTACCGCTGCTCGCCAATCCGATAGAGCGGCCCCACCTCGTATTCAGCACCGACCGCCGCAGCCCTGAAGCGCAGTTCCTGTTTGGATTGCAACTCAACCCAAGATACCTCCTTAGCCGCCGCCTCTGCCGCCGTCTCAGGCAAGGGATCGGGTGGCGGGATGTTATCGGGAGCCGTCGAGTGCCCGTGAATGACTCGCGCAGGCCCGTCGGCCGGGCCCGCTCCAAAATCCGCGGCGAGGACCAATGGCCCATACAGTACGGCCCTGACACTTTCGTCTCCGGGCAGTGCTTCCTGCCGCAACTCCATGGGCAACTGAACGGAAATGATATCGCCGCTGCGCCAGACCTGCCTTACGCCGATATACGAGCCGGGCTCCGCAACCACTGCCAACAGCCGCCCGTTCAGCCTGATCTCTGGGGTGCCACTCCAACCGGGGATGCGCACATAGATCGTGCGCGGCATGGGGCGCGACGAGGTGACCTTGAGGGTCGTACCCTGCTCACGCGGAAATTGCGTCAACTGCTCCACTGTCAGGCCTTCCTCTTTCCATTCGAGGCGGGAGGCGATGAACTGGTTGACATAAACATCGCTACCGCGGTGGAAGAATATGGTGTCCGTGAGCTTCGCGAACTCCTCGGCACCCGTGCCTGTGCAACACCAGAACGACTGTTCAGGTGAGTGATAAGCGCGCCAATACCCGGCCGCGAGCGGGAAAAAGTACTGCTTCAGCCCGTGAGCATCCTGTGTCCCCAACCTGCAGTTGAAGAGCGACCGTTCGTACTCATCCATCCAGCGCGCCTGACCCGTCCACCCGAACACCAGCCGCTGGAGCTTCATCAGGTTGTACGCTACACAACACTCCGCGTTTTTCCACGCGAGCGTCCCTTGGAGTTGGCCGGGAGGCATGTTCCAATTCTCATCGAGACTGGTGTTGCCGATGGCGTAGTTGCGAGCGACGAGCACTTGTTCGAGAAAATACTCGGCGATTTGCCGGTAACGGCGCTCGCCGGTGACTTCGTACATGCGCGCGGCGCCAATGACTTTCGGAACGTGGGTGTTCGCATGCAGGCCCCGCAACTCGTCACGACGCTGCGTCAAGGGGTCGAGAAAACCCGGCTGTTCGAACAGGCGCGCCGTATCGAGGTAGCGTTCCTTTTGCGTCAGTGCGGCAAGGTTGACCAGGACCTCATTCATCCCGCCGTACTCGGTGCGCAACAGGTGTTGGCGTTGCTCGGCGCTGATCCCGGCGAAATAGTCGCCCACCCAGCGAGCCATGCCTTCCAGGATCGGCAGCGCATCGGAGTTGGCGGCCAGCTGATGCATGTCGAGCAGACCCGCCATGATCTTGTGGTAGGTATAGAAGGGTGCCCAGACGGCCTTGCCTTGCACCAGGTGCTCGAACAAGTCAGGCGGAAAAGCGCCCAGGTATCCGCTTCCCATCCGCTGCTGACACTCTGCCAGTGCCGAGACGAGCTCACCGCCGCGAGCCTTGAGTGAGCTGTCCGCGGACGTGCAGGAAGCCAGTGCGAGCGCGGACAGCACGTGGCCGCCGGCAAAGTGACCGCGCAGCTCGCATGTCGGATCTTCCCAACCGCCATAAGGTACAGCCCGGGAGGAGATGCCCGCTGTCATCCGAAACGAATGCAAGAGGCGATCGACGGCAAGTGAGTCGAGGTAGCGGGTATTGATGTCCGCCTGCTCCTTGAACACACCCGGACTCAAGCGAACGAAGCTCAATGGAAAAGGCTGGAGCTTGCTTGCGGGGTACCCGACTGAGCCGGCCTGCTGAATCTGGGCGGCCGCCGCTGTACCACACGAGTAAACAACGGCGGCGGCAGTGCCTGCCTTCAGGAAATCGCGACGTGACCTGTCTTTAAGCTGCGGTTGCAACAGTAAGCCCCTGACCGAGTATCCGGAATGCGAAGGCATGCTCCCCGGGCATTGCTGCCGGTAGATTGATTCGCAGCCCAGCGGCGTCGCGGGAGAACGAGAGTTGAGCACCAGTGGCCAGCATCTCCACTCGCTCCACGGACCCGGGAGTACCCGAGCCAAGTGATGTCAAGGTCATGGAGTCCGTTGCGGGCGGCCCGAGCACCAGGGCGAATAGCGTCGCTCCCTTCTGTGTGAACCGAACGTCCGCGCCGGTGAACTCATCCGAGCCCTCGCCAAAATTACCGGCTTTGACTCGAGTCGGCCCTTCCCCGAAAACCCGCCAAGGACGGGTGGCGAAAATGGCCTCCCCGTTGAGACTCATCCAGGCCGCAAGTTGCTGCAATATTTCCCGCTCATCCGCATCGATCGTGCCATCCCCGCGCAGCGGGATACTCAACAGCAGGTTGCCATTCTTCGAGACGATGTCAATCAAGCGCGTAATGACCGCGCCGGCGCGCTTGTAGCGGTGTTCCTCGAACAAAGAGCGACGGTAATGCCAGTCACCGATGCAGGTGTCCGTCTGCCATGGCAGGGGTCTTATCTCCTCACTGAAGCCACGCTCGATGTCCGCTACGAGCGCGGCACTCTGTTGCGCTGTCAGGCCCTTGCCGTTGATCACGGCCTCGAGTCGACCCTCATGCCAGCGCCGGCTCGCATTGTAGTAGTACGCCGCTATGTCCAGTCCGAACTGACCCAGCGGCAAGCCGGTATTGTCGAAATACACCAAGTCCGGCTGGTACTTATCGAGGAGGTCCTGACACCTGAGAAACCAGGTGCGGGCAAACTGCGGATTGTTGGCAGGAGGACTCTCCGACCAAACTCCGTCGTTCGCTTCATGCCACTTCTTTACGGCAGTGACACCGCGGAGGCCGTCGGGCAGCACCATGTTGGGTCCCGCGTAGAGTTCCTGGGGATCGAGCCCCTCCCACCATTTACCGCGCCCATCCGCCTTCGTGAGCGTTGCCGCGTCATAGC
>JAQGOE010000118.1 GCA_028293725.1 Gammaproteobacteria bacterium
CGACGTCCGGTGCAATCTTCGAGAGCTGGTTGAGGGCCTCGCCGATGATCTCAAACTGGCGCTCGACCGCGGACTGCCGCAGCACGCTGGCTGAGTAAGAGCTGAAATCATGGCCGGCGACGAACTCTCGGATTCTCAGCGTCGCTTCGTGAACATCCCAGAGAAATGCGGCCGGTTCACGCTGCATATACTAGTTGCCGGTCACGCTCGATAGCGGCACGGATGTAGGGATTGCGAATCGCCGTCGGCATTACAAGATCCACCGATCGGCCGAACAGCGCTTCCAACTCATCACGGAGTCCCAGATAGCCCTCGAGTGAAGCACCGGAGTCGAACTCCACGAGAAAATCCAAGTCGCTTGTGGGGGTGAAATCGTCGCGTGCGGCGGAGCCGAACAGCTCGAACCGCCGCACTCCCCAATGGCGGCAAATGCGCTCCAGCTCCGCCCGCCTGCTTTTGATGATAGACACCATGACGCTCGTCCGCGATTTCAGGGTTTATTGTTCCACAGCTGCAGATTTGTCGCGCGGGAGCGGTACCCGCGACCTCCCCCAAGCTGCTCCGCGAGTCAAACAACTCTTTGATAATCCGCGGAAACTAGCGACGCAACAAGTGAAGCCGTGGCCCGAACCTACCGGATTAGTCGCTGATTGGTCGCTGGGAGGGAGAGCTAAACTCAGAAAGTCCAGCTATTTCAGTTACTTAATGGCGGAGCGGACGGGACTCGAACCCGCCGAAGGCCTCGCAGAATCAGCAACTTACTGATTCTGAAGGCATGCCGGTCCCCATCGATCCCCCCGAATCCCAGTAGCTGGCACTAGGATTTGATTCACGGAGACGTATTCAGGAGCGAAAGTCGGCGGTCACGGCCCTTGTCACCGGCCGGCGTCCACGCCCCTGCGCCAGAAGATTGTCGGCGTGGTATTCTCCTTACACTGAAGTAAGGAAATAGCTATGGCGTCCGCAACACTCACCAGCAAGGGCCAAGTTACGCTCCCGAAAAGCGTACGAGAACGATTGGGCATCGAGGCCGGCGACCGGCTCGAGTTCATTGAGTCGGAGGAAGGCTTCCTCGTCGTCGCAGCCACTCGCGACATCCGATCCCTCAGGGGGATCGTGGGCCGACCCAAGCAGCCGGTGACCATCGAAGACATGAACAGTGCCATCGAAAAGATGGGCCGGATGCCGTGATCGGCCTGGATACGAACGTCGTTATCCGCTATCTGACACAGGACGATTCCAAGCAGTCACCCATTGCCACGCGCTTGATGGAGAAGACCCTAAGCACGGACGACCCCGGCTTCGTCTCGCTCGTCGTGTTGGCGGAAGTCGTGTGGGTACTCGTGTCGTTGTATTCCGTGGACAAAGCGGGCGTCGGGGAAGTCGTCACCGGACTCCTCACCACCGAGCAACTTCGCGTCGAATCCGCCGAGCTCGTATGGCGCGCCAAGCGACGGTACGAGGCGTCGAAGGCGGATTTCAGCGACGCGCTTATCGCAGAATGCGCAGTGGCTGCCGGCTGCAAGCGCTCAGTGACGCTTGATCGAACGGCGGCTGCGACATCTGGCTTTGAGCTGCTGACCTGACACGCTTCATGGACGGCGTGTCACCGTGACCGTGTATCCAGGACCTTAGGTCGATATAGCCGACTTACGCCGGCGAACCTCGGCAGCGGATCAAACGTGCCGAGTCACCGGCGGCGCGCTGATACACGAATTGTCATGTTTCTCGCGGCACAACTGCAACGGCGCCAAACAAGGCGAGAACGGCCCTCGCCTTCTGCTCATTCTCGAAGCCGTACCATGCCAAATTGCGACCGGAGACTCCACGGACCGCCTGAATTAGCTGTACTGGTTGACCACGCTTAAAAACACCAAGCCCGATAGATTCCGAGCTCTTCGCTAGCCTATCGATCTTTCTCGCCGCCGTTTCTCGCAGTTCCACCTCCACAGAAAGGTATCCGGCCTCGTCTGGGCCGGCTAACCGCGCCGCGACGAACTCGCTGCCCCTGATATACGCATGCGGCTCAACAAACACCGGAAGCAACGCCTGATTGAGAAATCGCACGGTGTCACAACCGGCTGTCTGCCGGCGGTGCGCGATACGTAGCTCCAAGCCGCTGGTTTCATCAAGGGGAAACTCTAAAAGAGTCGCCATAAAGACCACTCCAGAAACACGGATGTGACTTAAGACGTATGGTGAGTGACGAATCCCGGCGGCTGCAAGATAACACGATGTGCCAACGCCGACGAACGACCGCTTCCAGGAAATTCGTGATTGTCTTGTGTGCGTCTGCAGTTGGCCGGCAGTGCCACCTCGCAGCCGGTCGCCCGACGGATTGGCTTGATTGACGAGTGTCGACCCTAACCGGTCACTCGCTACCGGGGGCTGCTTTTTGGCAGCAGATCGGCGTCGCTCGAAAAGTGAACGCGCTGGGCGTACCACCACCAGCCCCAATACAGCGTGATTGCCAGCGATAACACGCAGAAGATCGCCCTGACAGCCGCACTATCCGGGATGTCACGGGACGTGAAGGCTTGCAAGATCACGATCAGCCCCGCGGCAACGAATAAAGCCAGGCCAAGCCACCAAGCCCATTGTTTTCGCCGATAGACTCCCAACGCCAGTCCTATCATCAATAACCCATAAGCGCCGATCGCCAGCCGAAGTGACCGAGAGCCAAAGCGCGTGATGACGGCTGCATGTCCGGAAGTCGCGTGCCACGAGGAAACCCCTGAGATAGCAGACCAAACTGACATCACGCCCAGGAAGAGTAGGACCAGCGCCGTAACGCGCAGGACCGTGGGCACAGAGGAGGTGGAGTCGGCCATCGACGGTATCAGAGCGGAAGGCTCGGGCGCCTGGGCGATCACTGGCGTACCTAGCGCCGTGCGAATTGTGTTCGACAGCCAAGCGACGTCGTTTCTGGCCAACCACTTGCCGAATCCAACCACCGCAAGTCCAGCGCCGAACATGCCAAGACCGCTGCCTAAGGCCAGTAGCCAGTCTCCGCCGTGTTTGTTGACGGTGGTGGCGGCAGATGCGATCCCCATCGCCAAGGCGCAGCCCAACCAGAATGTTATAAACGCTTTAACGAGCCCGAGCATGGTGAAGCGTCCGGTTAGATAGACACAATCACCACGCGTCTCAAAGCGGCCGAAGAAAAAAGGCTTGAAGGAATTGCCTAACATCGGGATTACGCGCTGAAGGCGCACACGCGATTCACTGACTGGCCCGGTAGCCGCTTGCTGTGCAAGTACGCCGAAGGCCGATCGTCGCGTTGCCGTTCGCAGGCGTGTCACGGACTCACTTAAGCCGTATACGCTTTTAAACTCTGCGGGAATCGAGCTATAGATGAAACCAAGCGAGGCTCGAATCACGAGGCCGACTCCGCAACATCTGGAGGATTAACCCTGCTGGCCGATTCAGCCCGTAGCCGGAGCCTCGGCAGCCATATTTTGATTGAAGACGTAGCTGGCGTGGCGTTCCGGCGCGAATGTCGCGAACTGGATCACGATCCGCCGCTCCTGGCCGCTTATCGCCGGTCAGTTCTCTATTCCCGTATAGACCACAAAGCCGGTCGGGTAATTCGCGCGATTAAGCGGGAACGTACGTCAATCTAATCACGCCTTCGCCAACGAGATCGCTGGCCACAAGGCGGAGTGGCGGCCGAGGGCCGGCGAAGAACGGCGTGCCACGACCAAGTACGATGGGGCGGAGGTAAAGCCGATACTCATCAATAAGACCAAGGTTGGTTAGGCTCCCTGCCAAGTCTGGTCCGGCAACGTCAATCTCCCCAACGAGCTGAGCCTTCAGCCCACGTATCACGGCCTCGATGTCATCCTCGACAAGGGTGGCGTTGGGTCCGACCGACTTCAACGAGCGCGACACAACCCACTTCGGTTGATGCCGCCAGGCCGCCGCGAACTCGTGTTCCTCCGCGCCCCAATCCGGTAGGTCTTCGTCCCAATAACGCATGATCTCGTACGTGCGGCGACCATACACAATGCCTGCTAGCTCGCGCACGTGCTCTACGAAGTGACGAGAGACCGCGGGACCAGGTGGCCCCACTTCCAGGTGGTTGACGTAGCCGTCCAAGGACTGCTGCAAACCGAATACAAGCTTTGCCATGTTCTCCCCCCTCCGTTCGTCTCGAGGCTTTGTGTAGACGACGAACCGCCGGATTGGAATTCGACAAATTGTTACAGAGTTTTTCCGGACCGCGTTCAAAGCAGCCCCCGAAGCCCTAGCCGCTACCGAAATTTCGCCTAGGTGAAATGAACGGCCGCTTTCCAGCTTTGATTCTATCAACCCGGATGTCTCAATGTGGCCGACAGCGCCAGTTCGGAGCCGATCGGCGAAATGACGCTGTCGACCCATTGCTGTCTCTCGCGATTCCCAAACCGTTGCCTTTCAGGTTGCGATAAGCGGACATCCACTGGAGCACTTGCCGGTCTGGCCGTACGCACAGATCATGCCCCTACCGCCATAGATTGTTAGGTGTCGACACAGTGGCTCACAAGAATGTGTATACGGGAAAAGCCTACACTACTCGTAGCTTCCCACCGGAATCAAAGAGCAGCCGAAACTGCACAGCCGACTCAAGCCCCTACCAAGTCGAACCGATTTCGTCAATGCCAAAGATGCAGGGGCAACGCATCAGAAACGCGCCACGTCGGAATCGACGCCGAACTTCCCGCATCGGTAGCGGTTCGAGCGTCTAGGTAGACTCAACGAGGAATACGCGATGGGCAGAAAATCAACCACCGGCGGTGTAACGCCCTGAGGCGACCATCGCATCCAATTCGACTTCACGATCGACGGCGAGCGCTATCGGCCGACGCTACCGTGGATTCCACACGAAGCCAACTTGCAGCGCGCTCGCAGTTTACTCATCCGTATCAAAGCGCGTATCGCCGCGGGCAGCTTCGTCTTCACCGAAGAATTTCCGCAATACCGCGGCCGCAACGAGCTACGCCTGTCCAACAGGCTGTCCGCCTCCATCACCAGCACCTGTTTTTCCACGAGAACGGAGAGCCGATTCGGCGCCTCCACCAGGTCCACCGGCACTGGCGCCTGACACTGAAGCGCCTTGCAATCCGCTATCGCCGGCCCTACACCGCCCGCCATTCGTCGGTGAGTTGGGATCTCATGCTCGGTGGCAGCGATCCGGCGCGCGATGCGGGCGGCCGCCTACGCCGCCCGGGGCGGCGCGGTATGCCAGGTGGCACACGGCAATGACAGCGCCAGTCCGCAACGGCGTGGGGCGGGTCGGAAAGGATTGGAAACGCAGTCGCGTGCGGCAACCAGGCCCCAGGCAACCGCCCCGGATTTGGCAATAGATTTGCCAACAGCGAAGCGCCGGAGCGACAGAATCGCTCGGAATTACAAAGACTTGAACTGGCGGAGCGGACGGGACTCGAACCCGCGACCCCCGGCGTGACAGGCCGGTATTCTAACCAGCTGAACTACCGCTCCGAATTTGAGGGGACCGTCCGAGGAACGGAGGCCAAATTGGCCCCGGCGCCTGCGGTAAATGTCACGACCGCTGGCCACCCCTCGAAACGGGGCGCGAATCGTAACTGATTGACGGATAAGCTCACAAGAGATTTGTGCGGGGGGCCGCGATTAGGGGATGGAAGGCTACGGGTAGCGCTACGGTGGCGCCGCGAAATAGCCGCGATTCGCACGCCAAAGCGCTTGAACGGCGCAGGAAAAGCACCACTAACCATCTTATGGTTACCCGCACTCTCGAGCACATCATTGAATCCGTCCCCGCCTCCGATGGCGCCGGCGTGAAGCTACGCCGCAGCCTGGGAGGGCCGCGTGGATTGCGGGTAGATCCGTTTCTGATGCTGGACGAGTTCTCATCGGAGAATCCCGGCGACTACATCGCGGGTTTTCCCTCGCATCCGCATCGAGGCTTCGAGACGGTGACCTATCTTCTCGATGGGCACATGCTGCATGAGGATCATCTCGGTCACCGTGGCGACCTGAAGACCGGCGGCGTGCAGTGGATGACGGCGGGCCGCGGCATCATTCATTCTGAAATGCCGCAACAGGAAAACGGCCGGATGCGGGGTTTCCAACTCTGGGTCAACCTCCCGGCGCGGGAGAAAATGAAGCCGGCGTCGTACCGGGATCTGCAGGCGAGTGAGATCCCTGTAGTCACGCTGCCGGGTGGCGGGACCGTGAAGATCATTGCCGGCGCGGTGGAAGTTGATGGTCAGTCAACAGTCGGCCCTATCAAAGGTGTTACGACCGATCCCACGTACCTCGATGTCGCGTTACCCGCAGGGGCTCACTTCTCGCATTCGATCAACAGTGAGCACAGCGCATTTCTCTATCCGTATGAAGGTCATCTGGACGTCGGTCCGAGTGGCGCCGCGCGCACGCTCGACTCTCATAGTGCCGGCGTCCTGACAGCCGGCGATCGCATCGAGGTCACCGCCGGCCCGGAAGGGGCAAAGTTCCTCGTACTCGCGGGCCACCCGCTACGCGAACCGGTAGTGCAGTACGGACCGTTCGTGATGAACACTCGGCAGGAAATCGAGCAGGCTGTGCGCGACTACCAGAGCGGCGCGTTGACTCGGACCTGATTGCCCGCCCGACTCGAACCTGATCGTCCGCTCGATCCCCTCCAGATCACTCGCACGACTCATGTGCCGCTCGGTCGCGCAGCAGCGCACCGAATTTAACACTCCGTAACAACTTGTCACGATTGCGACTCGCGAGCCCCTCGCGAATCAACAACTCGTTGTGGCCCATGCCATGGCAATCATCTCGATCACGTGTCTCAATACGACGCCAGTGGTGGTGGACGCCGCATCGTCGTAAAGTCATCCTACTCCCGCGGCTGGAGTTGCAAGTGGCAACTGCCGTTGGAACTGACATCCAGTACAGGACATCGCTGCAGGAAAGCGCGTGCAACACCATGAAAAGCTTTGTAAGCGAATACATCGGTGGTCAACCCCGGCTCCCCTCGGGCGCTATCCAATACATGACGGGACTCGATGAGAGCCCGGATCACCGCAAAGATTCGTAACATTTACTTACTTTGATCAAGGAAACGCAGTCATGAAGTTGAACCGGAATGTCGGATTGTTGGTCCTTGCAGTGGCCGGCATTGGCGGCGCTGCAGGGGTCGCTTACGCGCAGTCGACCGCACCCGCGACGACCGCGACGACCACTGCCCCGGCGCACGATGGGCATATGTGGCATCGCCATCACGGCGGTGGCTTGCTGGTCGGGATGACGCTGCGCGCGACCAAGCAGCTGAACCTCACCGCGGATCAGCAGGCGAGCATCAAGACCATTCTTACCACCGCCCGCGCGCAAGCCAAGGCCGCTCATGCCTCTGGCCAGGCGCCGGTCGATATGGCCGTCCTGGCGAACCCGGGCGACCCGAACTATGCGACCGCGCTGCAGAGCGCCAAGACTCTGGCGGCGACCCGCATCCAGAGTCAGAGCGAGCTGCAGAGCCAGATCTACAATGTGTTGACCGCCGAACAGAAGGCGCAGCTGCCCACCGTGCTCGCCACGTTGAAGGCGCAAGCTCAGCAGCGGCGCGCTGTCTGGGAGCAGCGACATGCGACGGGAAACACCGGCGCCGGCTAAGATTGTCAAATAGATTCAGGTCCCTACCCGAGGGCCCGGTGTATAACCGGGCCCTCCTTCTTTAGAGGAGTCGTCATGAAACACTCGCGTCGTACGGGAAAGGTGCTGGGGATAGCGCTGGCCACCGTGGTGGCCGGGTCTGTCTTGCCGGCCTTCGCCGGGTTGGGCGGTGATGCTGCCTCCGTCGCTGCCGATGTCGCGAAAATGAAAGGCCAGGCGCGCGCCACGCCGGTCGCCGGCTACACGATGAGCGAGATCACCCTGCCCTCGGGGACGGTGGTCCACGAATTCGTGTCGTCGGAGGGCAAGGTCTTCGCGGTGTCCTGGAAGGGAATGGCCGTGCCGGATCTGTCGCAGACACTCGGAACCTATTTCGCCGAATACAAGGCCGCCGCCACGGCTACGCCCCATGCGAGCCATCACAACCTGACCGTGCAGCAGACCGACCTGGTGGTACGCACGGGAGGTCACATGAGGAATTGGTACGGACAAGCCTATGTCCTAAGCCTGCTGCCCCCGAACTTCTCACTGGACGACATCAAGTAATGAGGGATGCCGTGCGCAGAATTTATCTACTCGCTCTTATTCAACTCACTTTTCTGACGGCCTGCGGCGGTGCCGGCGACGGCCTTCTCTCAACCTCCTCAGGCGGTACCGGCAGCGGTGGCACGGGCAGCGGGCAAACCATTGCCTCCGCGGCATCCAACGTCGTCGCGGTGAGTGTTGACGCCGGTCCTGCGGGGGTGGGTGGAAACACTACCTTCAACATCCCATACATCAGCGTCACGATCTGCGCTCCGGGAAGTACGACGAACTGCCAGACCATCGACCACATCGAGGTCGATACGGGCTCATACGGTCTGCGCGTCATTTCCTCGGTGCTGAACCCCGCGATCTTTTCAGGTCTGCCGCAGGAAGCGACCTCCGCCAACGTCCCGATAGTGGAATGCACACAATTCGGCGACGGCTTCAGTTGGGGATCGATGCGCCTGGCCGATGTCTCGATATCGGGCGAAAAGGCCGCGAGCGTCCCGATGCAGGTCATGGGTGATCCCGACTACCCGACCATTCCGGCCGCCTGCTCGAGCACCGGAGCGGAAGAGGACACTGTGGCGAACTTTGGCGCCAATGGCATCCTGGGTGTCGGACCCTTCGTGCAGGACTGCGGCACGGCGTGTACGTCCAGCACGCAATACGGGTTCTACTATGCTTGCCCGAAGGGCGGCGGTACGTGCAGCCCCACATTCGTCCTCCTGTCACAGGAAACAGCCAACCCGGTCGCCACTTTCACAACGGATAACAACGGCGTCATTTTGGAGCTGCCCTCGGTCGCGGATGCAGGGGCAATAACGGCCACGGGCGCGCTGGTGTTCGGCATTGGTACACAGGGCAATAACGCTCTTGGCAGCGCCACTGTGCTCACGACAGACACCACTGGCGAAATCAGCGTCACCTACAACAACGTCTCGTACCCGACGTCCTTCATCGACAGCGGCTCGAACCTCAACTTCATCGATCCGGGCTCGGTCACCGTCTGTGGAACGTCCCCGAATCAGCTACTGTGCCCGAGTACAGAAATCAGTACCTCTGCCACGCCCGTGGGCGTCAACGGCACGCAGTCGACGGTGAAGTTCAACATCGGCGACTCGACGACCCTCTTCAACAACAATCCGTCGTTCACAGCCTTCAACAACGTCGCCGCTCCGAGCTCCGACCCGCTGAAGAAGACCTTCGATTTCGGCTTACCGTTCTTCTACGGGCGTAACGTATTCACGGCCATCGAGGGGATGAACACCGCGGGCGGCATGGGCCCGTATTTCGCCTACTGAGTGCCCTGTATCGAGCCGCGGCGGTAGATCTCACCGCCGCGGACTCTGCGCAACGGCCGGCGGAACGTCGTGTTGAGCCGCAGCGACACAATCAGGATATCGCCGGGAGAGTTGCACTCCCGGCCAACCCTGGCGACCAGCTCCTTCTCGAACGCGCGTGTCGTCCACTTCCACCACGGCATGTCAGAGATAACGCCCAACACGAAGAGCGGGCGCTCTGGCCGGTATTTGACCACTTTGCGCACGAGCAGCGCGCGCTTCACTCCGCCCAGTTCCTGCAAGCCACACGCGAAGCTGGTGACCACCGCGGGATCGAGGCCGTGGCCGATGAACCGGTCGGTGGAACGAACAGTGGCACGCTCACGCCGCGAAAGCTCACCCTGCTCGCTCAGCTCCCAATAACGCTTCTCGCATTCCTTCGCCTCGACCTCGCGCCCATGACGGCGGTGAAACCCTACCAGGGCTGCGCAAGCCGGCTGCTCCAGCTTCCGGTCGATCCGCGCGGCGGCCGATAACTGATCGATCCCCTGCGGATCGTCGCGTGCGAGCAGCAACTGCCCCCGCCGCCATAGCGCCCCAACATGTTGTGGATTGCGCTCCAGAATCTGCGAATACAACACCATCGCCGCATCGCTGGAGCCAAACTCCTCGGTAAAACGCGCGCGATCCCAGTGCTCTTCCTCGGACAGCGGCTCGGCTTCCGCCTTTCGCTCGAGCGTCGCGAGTCGCGTGCGCGACTCGTTTGCGTAGTGGTGCCGCCTGTCCCACCATTGTTTGACGCTGATTCGCCAGCGCTCATCCAGGTCCTGGCGCAAACTCTCCACCGTGGCGCCAAGCAATGCGTCCGCGGCGCTCGACTCAATGGACCCTGGAACAAACGGCTCGACAGCAATCGCCTTGAGGCGGTCAGCCAGACACGGATGGGTATCGCCGTAGCCCGTCCGCTGCGCCAGGGCCTTGGCGAGCGAGCGGTCTGGTGCGAAGGCCGAACCCCCTAGCCGCAGGGACGGCCCCAGCATCGAGAACGGTGACATGGTGGGCGCGGGATCTTCGTCGGCGCGTTTGAAAATGGACGGCCAGAACGTCTCGCTAAGAAACTCTCCGTGAGTATTGACCCGTAAAAGAGCGGAAGCCGTTGCCTCACGACCTACCGCTTCGACGGATATCCGGTCGGCCTCATACTCCTGTTGCCGTGCTTGGACGAACGAATAGGCGTTGAACAACGGCGCGTACCAGTTAAAGAATCGCGTGAAAAGCGCCGCACCCCAGTGATTGTGGGTTTGTAGGGCGCCCAACAGACGCGCCCAACCGGTACGCAGTCGATATATCCAGGCGCCGAACCGGCCGTGCGCCCCCGAGAGGTGGCCGAACTCGTGAGCCACCACCGCCTGGAATTCTTCTGGCGAAAGCGACTGCATGAGCGGCAGACCCAGCATCAGGTAGTTACGCGTGCCGCCGAAAATGCCGAAGCGTGGGTGCTGCACGATGGCGGCATTGAAGTCGCTCGTGAGGAGTACGTGGTCCACGCGCGGCGCAGCCCCTTTGGCGCGCAGATTCTCGATGAGGCGGAACAGATCCGGACACTCAGCGCTCGTGACCACGCGTCCCTGGGGCGGCTCCAGGCGCACCCACATTGCCCGAAGCACAACGTAGATCAGGACGAGAAATGCCCAGCCGACCTTACCCAGCAAGAGCGCCGCGCGATTGACCGTGGCGCCCATCCACACGATGAAGGCGGCTCCGCCGATAAGCAGAATCAGGCTCGCCGCAACGTAGCCGTAACCGAGGAAGGCCAGCGCCCCGAGCTTTCTGCGATAGCCGGCTGGGTTCGTCGCTGCTTCCTGCTCGAGCCGCCGAACGAGCGACTCGTAGTCATCCTGAGTCATGCGTTCCAAATCCGTCGGACCGGGAAGCCATGATTATAGGTCGGGCACCCCGCCCGGCCGCCGAACCGAAGTCCCAAAAAAGTGAGACGGCGGTCGCGTTCGTGAGACGGCTTTAGTCTATCGGGCGCGACGCGAAAAGCGCGCGCGGTACTGCGCCGGCGTGGCGCCGACCCGTGCACGAAAATGGTGACGCAGCGACTCGGCGCTGCCCATACCGACCTTCTCGGCGATCCGCTGCGCGGGCAGGCGGCCACTCTCCAGGAGCTCCTTGGCACGCTCGATCCGCTCCCGCACGATCCAGGCGTACGGAGAGAGGCCGGTGGCGGCCTTGAACTCCCGCTGCAGGGTCCGTGCGCTCATGGACGCCTGCGCAGCCAGCGAATCGATCGTGTGCTCCGACGAAAGGCGGGCACGAATCCAGTCAAGAAGCCTCGCGAGGCGTCCGCGCTCGTCGGACGCGACGGGCCTTGGCACGAATTGCGCCTGTCCTCCCTCGCGATGTGGAGGAATCACTAGACGTTGGGCGACCTGGTTGGCGATCTTCGAGCCAAAGTCCTTCCGCACCAGGTGCACCAGCATATCCAGCCCAGCCGCCGAGCCGGCTGACGTCAGTACCTGCCCCTCGTCGACGTACAACGCGTTGGGCTCGACCACGATGTCCGGATAGCGCGAGGCAAGCAGGTCGAGATATTTCCAATGGGTCGTTGCGCGTTTTCCCGCCATCACGCCGGCAGCGGCGAGCACGAATACGCCGGAACAGATGGAGCACAGGCGCGCGCCGCGCTCATAGGCCTGCCGCAGCTTGCGTAACAACTCGGGCGGTGGCGCCTCGTCGGGATCGCGCCATCCCGGTATAACAATGGTGTCGGCCCGATCCAACAGCCGCAAGGAATGCGACACCTGCACTTCGATTCCTCCGGCGGCGCGGATCGGCCCACGCTCGGCCGCACACACGGCGAAGTCGTACCACGGCACGCTCAGCTCCGGGCGCGGCAACGCAAAGAGCTCGACCGCGCAGCCAAACTCAAAGGTGCACAATCGGTCGTAGGCAACGGCGGCGACGGTATGGCGCTCGGACATGGCGTGATCTTAACGCATCATGGCATTCGTGCCACTGGGTTCCGGAGCGCCGCAAGGGCACCATGAGCGCCCATGCTTATCGAACCAGGAGGATCCCCATCATGCCCAGTGCCGTAACACAGGTCAGACCGGCCGACAGCGCGCTTGCCTTGAGTCATTTCTCGGACGACCTCAGCTTCGAGACCGACTGTTGGGATGTGCACGACGCGCTATCCCGGGATCCGGATTTCGTGCTCGTCGATGTGCGCAGCCCGGAACTCTACGCGCAAGGCCACGTGCCGGGCGCGATCAATATCCCGCACGGAAAGATCATAGAGTCGCGGCTTGCGCAGTACGGGCCGGATACGGTTTTCGTGGTCTATTGTGCCGGCCCACACTGCAACGGTGCCCACAAGGGAGCAATCCGGCTGGCGCGCCTGGGGCG
>JAQGOE010000128.1 GCA_028293725.1 Gammaproteobacteria bacterium
TGAATGCACATTGGAACTGGGCTCCCGGGTCCTCCTCCACACTGAGGGCCCCTGAGCTGGCGACGGCCATGAGGCGCAATCCAGCGCTGCGACTGCTGGTCGGGTCAGGTTACTACGATCTTGTAACTCCCTTTGCCGAGGCCCAGTACACCATCGACCACGTCGATATTCCGGCGGACCGGGTGACGTACAAGAATTACGAATCCGGACACATGGTTTACCTGGGCGACGCGGCGGGACACGCCTTCGCCCGGGATTTGCGGGAGTTTCTGAGCCGTTAGACGTGGTCGTCGTCAATCACCCTCGTCACCGTCGGCTCCGTCCGCCCCGAATGCTCTGCGGCCGAGCGAAAACGCGCTGGCGGCGGCGGTCTTTGCGGCGTCTGTCGGCTGACTCGCGGGAGTCAACGGCGGCGGCAGCGCAAAAGGCTTGATACCGAGCGACTCGTAGATTTCCTTCGGGTAGTAGATCACGCCGTCCTTCATCACGAGCTCGATCTGTCGTACCGCGCTGATATCTTTGGAGGGATCGCCGGGAACCAGGAAGAAATCCGCCCGCTTACCCCGTTGCAGACTGCCGTACAACTGGTCGCGGGACAGGTATTGATCACAGTCGGCAGTCGCAATTCGCAGGACTTCACCGGGAGTCATACCGAGCTTGGCATACAGTTCGAGTTCCCGATGTACGGTGAACCCCGTGGCGTCATCGGTGCCCGGCCACAACCGGACGCCCTCCCTATGAAGGAGAGCGAGTGTCTCGATGACCTTCGCGAACGCCTTGTCGTAGCGCGCCTTCTCAGCGTCATCCTTGAAGTTGACAAAGGAGCGTTTGCGATAGCGTTGGTACCCGATTGGCGCGTGATCGAGGTACGCCGCGTCTCCGTCGGCAACCCGCCCTGCGCGACTCAACATGAGGCGCTCCACGATCACCGCCGTCGTGTCGAGACCGGTATTGTGAGTCTTCATGAGATCGATCGTGTGCCGTACCCTGGGATCGGCGAGATCGAGATCGGCAGCGCGCGCCATTCCCGTGAGCCGCAATGGCGTTCGCGTATCCTCGCCGGACGCCAGTAACCAACCCAGCATGAGCTGGTTGACGTGGGTGATCTCGTTGTAGCCGTCTTCGATCATCCGATCGGGAGTCGTAAAGGCCGGTACGTGACCCACCGTACGCAGGCCGAGCTTGTGCGCTTCAGCCGCCAGCGGCCGCACCCATTCGGGATTCATGGAGTTATAGATTTTAATCTGCAGATAGCCGCGATCGGCGTACCAGTGCACGTCCCGCAGCCCCTCCTCCAGGGTCTCGGGGATGAACCCGTTCCGCGCCGAATACGGGCTGCGTCCTTCGATGAAGCCGGAAGGAATGATGTGCGGCCCCGGTAGCTCTCCGCCATCGAGGCGCTTCATGAGGTCGAGCAGCACGAAGTTGATGTTGCCCATGTCACGAACTGTCGTGACGCCCGCCGCCAGGTAGAACGGACCGCTCCACAGCGAGTTATGCGAATGCATGTCGTGGAGGCCGGCCACCAGCGTGCCGCCCTGGCCGTCAATCGTTACTTCATCCGCGTGCACCGGCGCGCTGCTCTCCGGCTCCACTGTGGTGATTCGACCTCGAAACACCACAAGTGACACCGGCGAGCCGGTCGTCCGCGACTCCGGTTCGAACAACCGGACATTACGGATCCGCACGGGCGCCTCATACCTGTGCGCGACCTTTTTCTGCATGTCCTGCAGAAGCGCGAGGGTGAGTGACTCGCCGAGCAACTTGAGCGTCTCGTACTGCTTCTCGTAGCCTTCGCGCACGACGATCGAGCTCGAGAGATCGGCAAAAAGCCGCCCTTGCTCGTCCAGCAGCAGGATTTCCGGCGTGAGGTCGACACCACTGAGAAGGTAGGATTCCAGTTGCACTTTCTGCGCGCCCTCACCGACACTCAGATCGCGGAGCTTTTCCAATCGCAACCGGCCACTCGGCAGTACATCGAGAGCGTGTCCGGGGGACTTCAGGAGGACGCGGGCATAAAGCCCCAGCGCCCAGGGGCTGGAGTCATTGCCAATGTAGAGTCGCGGCGAAGGTGTAGCGACTTCGCCCTGATCCGCCTGGCTCACCCAGCTTTCAACGCCATCCTTCCAGCTGACGTGTTCGCTGACGGCGCCCCCCATCAGCGACGTGCCCTCGATCGACCATTCCACGGGGATGCCGACCCGGTTCAGCACGAGGTGCTCGTTGTGCTTGGGCCCTCGGCCGTTATCGCTGACAGAGTAGTCGATGTCGACGGACTGATTATTCTGTGCCGCGACGATGTGACCCACAGTCTCGGCGTTGGCGAGTATGGAGAAACGCTCGGTGTTCGCAGCATGCGCGCCCGCAGCGATGCATAGTGAAACGCCACACGCGAGAAGTGTTGATTTCATGAGTTTGCCGAAGGTGTCATTTGCTCTGTGGTGCCAGCACGGCGGCCGTCGTGCCGCGAAGGAACTCGTGGACAACCCGGGATCCATTCGCGAGGTTGGTGTCGCCTTGGAATACCGAGTGCGGAGCGACTACGGCCCGCATGTCGACGCGGCCGAGTGGCGCGCCCGCGTGTGCCAGCGCGTAGCGTGGCGCCAATAGCGGCACCGCCAGGTCGTAATAGCCACCCACCAGCAATACCCGCATCCGCGGCTGTTTGACCATGGCCGCCGCGATGTTTGGAGCCTGGTTGTAATAAAACCGCGGCGAATTCCCCTCGCCCTGCCAGTTCCAACGGAAATTGACGTCGAGTGTCAAAGACAGATAATCGCGCGCCGTGTGCACACCGAGCTCACGGTCCATGTAAGCCTTGATGGGCTCCGACTTGATGACATTCGATGCGCCCAAGCCGAGCGCCGGGTCATTGGCTCCGGGAGGCCGCTGCGGGGCCTTGGCGGGATCAGGCTGGGGCGCCGTGACGCGTGTGTCGAGCCTACCCACGATCAGGCCATCGCTAGCCAGAAGCTTCTCGAGGAACGACTGTGTCTCGATGCGCAGATTGGCCGCGGAAATCGTCTCGACGGGGAGTCCGATGAGCGCTGCCATACGGCTGGCGATCTGATCACGTTGTGCTGCCGGCAGGAACGAGCCCTGTTGTAGAGCGACCGCGTAATCCGACTGGGCGAAGTGCTCAGCCTCGGCATAAATCTGTTCGATTGTCCGAGCCGCCCTGTCGATCTTGTGGTGCTCCCAGGCGGCCACCGCCATCGAGGGTAGGCTGAAAATGTACGGCTGATCGTTGCCGACCGTATCGGAGCTACCGCTCGCATCCAGCAGCGGCGAAATCATGATGAGACCGGCGATCGGCAGGTCGCCCGTGTCCTTCAGCATCGTGGCCAGCCGAAAGCCACCATAACTTTCGCCAGCGATGAATAAGGGCGAGCCGCTGCGTCCATTGTCGGCAAGCCATTTTCGGATGAGCTGTAACGCCGCTGCGGCGTCACCATCCACGCTCCAATAGACGCCGCTGGGCGCGCCCGGACGCTCTCTGCTAAACCCGGTGCCCACAGGGTCGATGAACACGAGATCGGCAACGTCAAGGAGGCTGTACGCATTGTCGACCAGCTTGCGTTGCCCGGCTGCGTCCTTTTCGTCTGTCAATCGCCGTGGGCCGAAGGCACTGAAGTGCAGCGGTGAGGACGATGCACCGGGGCCTCCATTGAACAGAAACAACACCGGCCGGTGCGCCCGATCTTGTAGATGCTCGACAACATACGATGTCGACGAGATAGTAGCCTGCAGTTGGCCATTCGCCTCGTTGAGCGGAGCCTCCGCAAACGTCGCGGTGTAGGCCACCTTCGCCCCGCCGATCTTGATCTCGTGTCGTGTAGCGACGGGCCCGATGAGCGGCTCGTCCGAAATCATGTCGGGAGTCGGCGCCGCTACTAAGCCATTAAACAGAGCAAGCGCCGCCACGGCGCACGCCCCGCCCGAAAATATTTGTTTCAACGCGACCCCTTCAACTGCCGCCCGCGAGGCAAAGCCTAAGCGGTGAGCCCAGGTTTTTCTTTTCATTCTGGCCGCCTGTCAGCGTCCTGAGCGAAATGTCTATTCGAGCCCGCGCCGCCGCGCGCATTGAAAATGCAGCGCGGCCCGCGGCAGGCTATTCCCCCCGGCATGGTGATGCCGAATTCTCGCGCCCGTGAGCTCAATTCACCCCGGCGACGGGAATTACCGCATCGTATATGCTCGGAAGCCTGCACGGGGAGATAAGCATGCCTCCTGATCTCGACGCCATCGACATGAAGATACTGACGCTGCTACAGCAAGATGCGTCGCTTTCCACTGCGGAGCTCGCCGAACGCGTGGGCGTTTCGCAATCGCCCTGCTGGCGGCGAATCCAACGCCTGCGCGAAGAGGGCTACATCAAGGCCACGGTGGCCATTGTGGACCGCCAGAAGCTCGGTTACATGATGCAAATCTTCGCGCAGGTGAAGATGTCGCGGCTCACCGATGAAGCCCGCGCCGAGCTCGTCCGCCAGATCAACAACACTCCCGAGATCGTGGAGTGTTACACCGTGTTTGGCGAGATGGATGTCATGATGAAGGTGGTGGCACCGGACGTCATCTGGTATCAGGAGTTTGTTTTCTCCGTCATCATGAAACTGCCTGGCGTACAGGATGTCCGCTCGATTGTCACGCTGCTGGAAACGAAAAGCACAACCGCTATTCCACTCAAGCCGAGGAAATTCAGGTGAACCTGACACGCAGAGACGTGCTGCTTGCGGCAGCGGCGGCACCTGCTGTGGCGGCTGGTGCATCGCCTGGCGCTGCGCCGCTCCCACCCCCTTCGCTACCCGCGAAGTCCGCCTTCGCCACGATGCCCTACGTCTACCTCGACTCCGGCTCCACGCACCCGATGAGCCTCGGCGCAAAGGCGGCTTTGCAGGACTACCTGACATACAAGACCCGCGACCACTCCGCCCCGGCCATCGACATGGACGAGAAGGAGAAATCCGTCATCGAAGGATTCGGCAAACTCGTCGGCGCGCGTCCGGACGAACTCTGCTTCATCCAGTCCACCACGATGGGCGAGAACCTCGCGATACAGGCTCTCGATCTCCCCCGTGCCGGCGGCCGAATAGTCACCGACGCCCTGCACTTCTTCGGCTCTTTCTATACCTACGGGGAGCTTGGCAAGGACGGCATGGACGTCGTCACCCTACCGATGACAGCGGAGGGAAAAATCGACATGAGCACCATGGAGGCGGCGATCAACGACAAAACGAAGCTCGTTGCGGTCAGTCTCGTATCGACCACCAATGGCTATCAACACGACCTGAAACGCATTTCCGACATGGCGCATGCACACGGCGCCTTCGTATACGCAGACATCGTCCATGGCGCCGGCACAGTACCGCTCGACCTGAGGGCGAGCGGTGTCGATTTCGCCGCCTCGTCTTCCTACAAGTGGCTGATGGGCGATTTTGGCCTCGGCTTCCTGTACGTACGACGGGAGATCCAGGAGCGGATCCGCCGGCCCTGGTGGGGTTATCACCAGGTGGCCAGTTTCAAGACCCATGTTTTCCCGCACGATCCGCCCGGCCCTGCCGTCGCCGACTACACGAGCAGTCCCAACGCCGCAGGGCGGTTCGCAATGGGCACCTACTCGTGGACCGGCCTCGTCCAACTCGATTACTCCCTCGCCTGGCTCAATCAACTCGGCGTGCCGGCGATTCAGAGCTGGCGCCAACCGCTGGTCAATGCCGCGCAGACAGAATTACGACGCCGGGGCTACGAGCCCATGACTCCGTTGGATTCAAAGACCCCGTTGGTGGCCTTCGCTCTGCAGGACGCACGCACCAAGCTGGCCGACTCTTTGAAGGCCGCCAACATTCGCATCACCACATCGCAGAATCGCTTCCGCGTTTCCATCAGCATCTTCAACGACATGAACGACATCGACCGGCTGTTGGAAGCATTGCCAAAATCCCCACCCGCCTAAGCAGGCTGCGGACGACGTCAAGCCACACGTCGTAGAACAACGTCCCGTAAGCCGTCCTAAACCGCGCGCGATTTTCAGCGTAATTCCGCGGAAAAATAGTTGTATTTGACTCATTTGACGGCTTCCTTTGCGCGCCGCGTTGGGTCTATTCTCGCACCCGCCAGCCAGGTCAGGAGCAGATCGAAGGGGCGGTCAATGAACGCAGCACTAAAGTTGGAGGTGCGAATGTCAGTTGAAGAGCGTGTCGCAAACATCGAGTCGGACATGGGCCACGTCCGCTCGACTCTTGCGGACCTAAGAAGTGACATCAAATCCGTGCAAGGTGAGGTTAAGGACCTCAGAGGCAACGTAGAGGGGCTCAGAGACGAGCTTCATTCGTTCAAGACGGAGGTCGCGAAGGAGTTCGGATCGGTTAGAGGTGAGATCGCCAGCGCGAGGATGGAGACCGTCGGCTTGAGAACGGAGATGAAGGAAGAATTTGGGTCTCAAAAAACGGCAACGGAGAAGCTACGTGGCGAACTTAGGGTTTGGTTTCTCCTAACCATTGGTGGAGTTCTGGGTTCTTTGGTGGTCTTTTTACACATGAGACATGTGTTTTGAGTGTGACTTCGACACCCAACGACGAGCCACAACACCCCCGCCAGTGCCCATGACCCGGTCAGCCCCCCGGGCCATGACACATCGGAGGATCCCCGCTAGGGCGACGCCGTCCCCTTCAAACAACTACTCATAAACGTCTTCCTGGCATCCCCAGAAAGCCCCTTCGTCTTCGCATCGGCGTTGCAACTCTTCATCTTCGCCTGCTGACTGTTAAGAGGCTTGGCGGCCGTGCTGGTGCCGGCAGCCGAAAGGCAAGTCTTCATGAACGACTTGCGGTCATCGCCCGAAAGACCCTTGGTCTTCGCGTCAGCGTTGCAAGTCGTCATCTTCGACTGCTGAGTATTGTCGGCCAGCGCAGGCTGCGCCAGCGCCGCGGCGGCCAGTGCGGCCGCTCCCAGGGTCACCAACCAGATTGACCGTCTCATACGCCCTCCCCCTTTGAATTAAGGATTGTCGGAGAGCGTCTATCTTAGTCCACTAAACGGTCAGGTGCTTTTGAACCAGCTCGTCGGTGAGCTCGGCAATTTTCCCGGCGACTACCAAGCGTCCCTTGTCGAGAATGCGGACGTCGCTGGCGACCCGGCGGGCAAACGGCAGCTTCTGCTCCACAAGCAGGACCGTTAGTCCCGCGGCGCGCAAGCGGGTAATGACGTCCCCGATTTCGTGAACGATGTTGGGCTGAATGCCCTCGGTCGGCTCATCAAGAATCAGTAGGGTCGGCTCGATAACCAAAGCCCTGCCGATGGCGAGCTGCTGCTGCTGGCCGCCGGACAGGTCCCCACCCCGGCGACCCAGCATGCGCTTCAAAACGGGAAACAGCTCGTAGATGTGCTCAGGAACCGCACGCGCCCCGTCTCGCCGAGCGGCGAGCCCGATGCGCAGGTTCTCCTCCACCGTGAGCTGCGAAAAGATCTCCCGCCCCTGCGGCACGTAGCCGATACCGAGCCGGGCGCGCGCTTCCGCCGCCGTTGCCCGCAGATCGCGCCCATCGAACGACAGCTCGCCCGTCGCGAGTGGCAGCAGTCCCATGATGCATTTGAGCAAAGTTGTCTTGCCCATGCCGTTGCGGCCCATGAGACAGGTGCAGGACCCCTTCGGAACCGTCATATCGAGGTCCCAGAGAGTGTGGCTGCCGCCGTAGAACTGATTGATATGAGTAAGGGTCAGCATCGCGGCTCACTCGCCCAGGTAGACCTCGATCACTTTCGGGTCGCTCTGCACCTGGTCGATGTTGCCCTCGGCGAGCACATGGCCCTCGTGCAACACGGTCACCTTCTTTGCAATCGAGCGCACGAACTCCATATCGTGCTCGACGACGATGACCGAATGCGCCCCGGCGAGTGAGGTCAGCAGCTCGGCCGTACGCTCGACCTCCTGCGGAGTCATTCCCGCGACGGGCTCGTCGACGAGCAGCAACCGCGGCGACTGCATCAGCAGCATGCCGATTTCCAGCCATTGCTTCTGACCATGCGACAAAACACCGGCTAGCGAGTGCCGGCACTCCACGAGCCCGATCGTCTGCAACACCTCCTCGATGCGCTCGCGCTGTGCGGGCGTCAGGCGCGCGAACAGTCCGTACCAGACCGACTTGTTGCCCGCCATGGAGAGCTCGAGATTCTCGAACACCGTGTGCTGTCCGAACACCGTCGGCTTCTGGAATTTCCGGCCGATGCCCGCCTGCGCGATTTCAGGCTCGGTATGCGCCAGCAGGTCGATCGTCTGCCCGAACCACGCGGAGCCATAATCCGGCCGGGTCTTCCCCGTGATGACATCCATCATGGTGGTCTTGCCCGCCCCATTCGGACCGATGATACAGCGCAACTCCCCTGTCTCAATGTACAGAGTCAGCGCATTCAACGCCTTGAAGCCATCAAAGCTGACCGTGATGTCTTCTATATAAAGTATGAATCCATGCGAGCCGTCAGGCCCGGCCGAGAGCGCATCCGAGGTCAGAATCGGGCCGACGCGCGGCGGATTGGCGCTACGCGAGCGCCCCGACAATTTTCCAGCGATCGAGGCCGCGACGTTCATGAGGCCCGCCGCGCGGCCCGCGGCAACAACCCCACGATACCGCGGGGAAGAAAGACCGTAACCAACACGAACAGCGCGCCCAGCGCGTAGAGCCACATCTCCGGCAGTGCCCCCGTCAGATACGTCTTCGCATAGTTCACCAGCAACGCGCCCACCACCGCACCGTAGAGGACACCACGACCTCCAACCGCAACCCAGATAACCACCTCGATCGAGTTCAAAGGCGCGAATTCGCCCGGGTTGATGATCCCTACCTGCGGCACATAGAGAGCCCCCGCGACACCGGCCAGGGCCGCCGAGAACACGAACACCCAGAGCTTGTACGACTCGACGCGGTAACCCAGAAAGCGCGCGCGACTCTCCGCATCACGAACCGCTTCGATGACACGACCCGCCCGCGAAATCACCACATACCGGCAGACGACGTACCCCAGCGCCAGCGCCAGCGCCGAAGCCACGAATAAGCCCACTCGCGTGGCGGGCGAATGCAGGTCATACCCCAGCAGGTCCTTGAAATCCGTGAACCCGTTGTTACCGCCAAAGCCCATGTCATTGCGGAAAAAGGCCAGCATCAGCGCGTAGGTCAGCGCCTGCGTAATGATCGAGAGATACACGCCGGTCACACGCGAGCGGAACGCCAGCCACCCGAATACCAGCGCCAACAATGACGGCACCACGATCACCATCGCAGCCGCGAACCAGAACATGTCGAACCCGTACCAATACCACGGCAATTCCTTCCAGTTCAGGAACACCATGAAATCGGGAAGCAGCGGATTGCCGTAGACCCCTCGGGCGCCGATCTCGCGCATGAGATACATCCCGATGGCGTACCCACCCAGCGCAAAAAAAGCGGAATGCCCGAGAGTGAGAATTCCGCAGTAGCCCCACACCAGATCGACGGCGAGTGCGAATATGGCGTACGTCATGTACTTGCCAAGCAGCGCCACCGTGTAAGTCGTGAGATGGAGCGCCGACGACTCCGGCACCGCCAAAGTCAGCAACGGCACGAAGATACCCAGCGCGGCCAACACCGCCAGCAGAATGAGCGCCGGACGATCCAGCAGCCGCTGCCGCGATCCCGCGCCACCGCCTGCCGACTGGGCCGCAGCCACAGTAGCGCCCTGCGAAGACGTCATGAGCTCAAGTCTCCACCGCCCGGCCCTTCTGCGGGAATAACCCCCGGGGCCGTCTCTGTATAAAGAGAATCAAGCAGACGAGCACAATGATCTTCCCCAGCACCGCGCCAGCGTAAGGCTCCAGTATCTTGTTGATAACACCGAGAGACATCCCCCCGATCAACGTCCCCCACAGATTACCGACCCCCCCAAACACCACCACCATGAACGAGTCCACGATGTACGACTGCCCGAGGTTGGGGCCAACGTTGGTGAGTTGGCTCAACGCGACGCCCGCGACGCCGGCGATTCCCGAGCCCAGCCCGAAAGTCAGGGCGTCCACCCAGTCGGTCCGCACGCCCATGGCCTTCGCCATCGCCCGGTTCTGCGCCACCGCTCTGACTTCGAGACCGAGCCGCGTGCGCTTCAACACGAGCTGCAGAACGAAAAACACGGCCACCGTGAACAACACGATAACGAGCCGGTTGTAGGTAATCGACAGCGCATCGTTTACCTGCAGCGACCCCGCCATCCATGACGGCGACTCGACCGGACGATTGTTCGCTGTGAAAATATCCCGCACCACCTGCTGCAGAACCAGGCTCAGTCCGAAGGTGGCGAGCAGCGTCTCGAGCGGCCGACCGTAGAGGAATCGCACGATGAAACGCTCAATGAGCACACCGACCAACCCGGCGACAATGAACGCGGCCGGCACCGCGAGAACGATCGAAGTGCCAATGGCATTCGGCAACAGCAGTTGCATAACATAGGCAGTGTAGGCGCCTATCATCATGAGCTCGCCGTGAGCCATGTTGATCACGCCCATGACACCGAACGTGATCGCCAGCCCGATCGCAGCCAGCACGAGCACCGATCCCAGGCTGAGGCCAAAGAACAGCATCTCAATGACGCCGTAGAACTTCCTCCACGAATCGATATGTCGGATGGCTTGCGCGGCCGCGTTGCGGACCCCGATATCCGCCTCCCCACCCGGGTCCGTCATCGCCACCAGACGGTTATAAACATCAGGATTGAGGCTAGACCGGAGCGTGCCAATGGCGGCGAGCCGCTTCTGCGGCGACTCGTCCCCGAGGGCGGCCAGTGCCAGCCCCGTCTCAATCTCATGTTTGACAGCAGAATCGGGCTCGCGGCCCAACCGCGCTTGTAAAAGAGTCAGGGCCGCAGCGGCGCTCGCTGAATTGGCGCCCTCATCGAACAGTCGCAACATCTCCTTGACGGCCGCGAGGCGTGCGCCCTTGTCGGGACTCGAGAGGTCGAATTGCGCCAGCGCACTCCGGAGCACCCGGCGCAATGAATTATTGATGCCGACCTTCTCGAATCCCTCCTCGGGCACAGTGCCGGCGCTCTTTCCGGTCAACGGGTCCGTCAACGCATAGCCGGAAGCAACAGGCGCGACAATGAACACCTTCGCGTCGCTCGTACGGGTGTACGCATTCCCCTCGAGCAACGCCCTCAGCAATTCCTTGGTACCGGCCTGGCGCGACTCCGCCAGGCCCTTGATCAACTCGGCTTTACGGCTATAGCTCGCGGCAGGTAACTCAGCAACCGCCGCGGCGAGAGGCACAGTCTCTCCGGCGGCAGGCGCCACGCCTGCCGCATCGTCAGCCGCCGCGGGGCGCATGAGCCCGACGGCGGCCAGAAAGACGACCAGAAGTGCCGCCTTCACGCGGAAACACTCACTTGTAGCTCTGCCCCGAGCACACTTTCGTCTTCGTGTTGTAGTTGCCGCACTTCAACGTCACCCAGTCAGCTTCGATGTCCTTGCTGCCAGGCAGATAGTCGGACCACGCATCTCCTGGCACGAGTCCAGGCGACTTCCATACTACGTCGAACTGACCGTCCGCGCGCACCTCGCCAATGTAGACAGGCTTGGTGATGTGATGGTTCGGAAGCAACTTGGCTACGCCGCCGGTCAAATTCGGGGTCTCGAGGCCAGGCAACGCCGCGATGACCTTCTCCGTATCGACCGTGCCGGCCTTCTGCACCGCCTTCACCCAGAGGTTGAAGCCGATCACGTGCGCTTCCATCGGATCGTTGAAGGTACGCTTATCGCTCTTGATGAACGTATGCCACTTCTTGATCCATTCCTTGTTGGTGGGCGTATCAATACTCATGAAGTAGTTCCACGCTGCGAGGTGACCCACCAGCGGTTTGGCGTCGAGACCGGCGAGCTCCTCCTCACCGACCGAGAACGCCACGACCGGGATGTCCTCCGCCGAGATCTTCTGATTCGCCAGCTCTTTGTAGAAGGGCACGTTGGCATCGCCGTTGATGGTCGAAACCACCGCGGTCTTCTTGCCAGCCGAGCCAAACTTCTTGATCTGCGCCACGATACTCTGCCAATCGGAGTGGCCGAACGGCGTGTAGTTGATGAGGATGTCCTCATCCTTGACGCCCTTCTGTTTCAGATACGCCTCGAGGACCTTGTTCGTGGTGCGCGGATAGACATAGTCGGTTCCCGCCAGCACCCAGCGCTTCACGCCGCCGTCCTTCATCAGGTAGTCCACCGCGGGGATCGCCTGTTGGTTGGGCGCCGCGCCGGTGTAGATGACGTTCTTCGAAGACTCTTCGCCCTCGTACTGCACCGGGTAGAAAAGCAGCCCATTGTCCTTCTCGAACACCGGCAGCACGGATTTACGGGACACGGACGTCCAGCAGCCGAACACCACCGCCACCTTGTCTTTTTCGAGCAGCTCCGAAGCCTTCTCGGCAAACAACGGCCAGTTGGAAGCCGGGTCGACAACGACGGCCTCGAGCTTCTTGCCGAGCAGGCCGCCCTTCTTGTTCTGCTCGTCGATGAGCATGAGGACCGTGTCCTTGAGCGTCGTCTCGCTGATGGCCATGGTGCCGGAGAGCGAGTGCAGCACACCAATCTTGATGGTATCGGCCGCGCTCGCCACTGCGCAGAGCGCCAGGCCGCATACCAGCGGCAGCGTCCGAGTGATTACAGACTTGAGTTTCATGTGTTCTTTCCCCTGTAGCGTATTCGTAAAATCACATCTGGACCTGCAGACCGAGTCCCACGACCCTGTGGTCGACACCGGCGATGTCGTGGTCATACTTGACATCGAGGTAGTAGAGGCTCAGGCGGGCGTTGAATTGTTTGATGATGTAGTTGAGCTCGACATCCACGGTCTTCTGGGTGTCGTTATGGGTCGCTCCCGTATCGAACGTGTAGTCCGCATGCGCGTATTTGACGAGCGGCTGGAATTTGCCGATGCCCACTACCGTGGGAAACATGTAGCTTCCCAGGATGTAGTAGCCGTTACTCGTATCGCCGGCATAGCCACCGAAGTGGTCGTACTTAGCGTATTCCGACTCGACGTCGACGACCCCGAAATTCGGCAGCTTCTTCTCGAGCAGGAAGTCCGCGGAGTAGGCCTTGTTGCCGTCCGAGGTCTGACCATCTACGCCGATGGCGAGAAGGTCTTTGTCGCCGTAATACGTACCGTTGAGGTAGTAGCCGGCCTCCTTGTCCCAGAGGTCGACCATCACGCGTGCCGAAGACACCACGTTCGAAGTCCCAACGGTGCTGGGTACGTCGAACGCGCCGACGGCGACCTTGACTATGCCGAACTGACCCCAGTACATCACGCCGTTATCGCGGCCCACCGCGGTGGAAGGAAAGCCATCCTGAACTCCGTCCCGATACACGGCCCACTGGTTTGCATAATATGGGCCATACAGGTTCGCGCGGTCGCTGGGGGGCAGGAACCGGCCGGCCCAGATGTTTACCTGGTCTCCCCAGGAGAACTGCGCGGCGGCATCGAGCACCTGCACCGAGTTGTTCCCGTTCGGCGGACTGCCTTCGTACTCCGTGTTGAACATGAAACTGACGTGATCCATCACGTGCCCGCTGACGTACAGCCGGATGCTGTCCAGATTGAAATTGTCGGACTTTTTGCCGCCAGTCGGATCGTTGTACTCGAAGTCGGTCCGCATGCCGGCGCCGATGGAGATCGGCGGCTGCGGGGGGTCATCCGCCAGCGCCCGCGACAGCGGCGCCACCAGCGCTGTTGCGCCGATGAGTCCCAGGGCCAGCCGGGACCCCGATCGCCCGGGCTTATGGATCTGGCACAAAGTTGGTGCGAACCGGGCAGACCCCTGCCCGAATTGGTGCGATCTAGTCACTTGAGTTCTCCCCACCGGCTTAACGCCTGTTTGTCGTCAAGCTAGGGGAGCGCCACGGCCGGCGGTACGGGCCGTTTGACGTAGGGGCATGGGGCGTTTGACGTAGACGGCGTGTCGTGCGGGAATGCGATCATGAAAACCAATGAGCGGAAATCCAACAGCACCGGGCGGGACGGAATCGAGTGAATGCCAGCGTGCGCAACGTTGCCAAAGCACATCAGCGCGTCGATGGCGAAGCCCGGATCGCCTTTCGCCGCCGCGCCGACGGCGTGATCGCACTGGCCGACCTCTACCAGCGAGCGCCTTGCCGCGTTCTTTTTCCGACGACCGAGGCCGGCGAGACCCTGCAAGCGGTTCTTCTGACTACGAGCGGCGGACTGACGGGCGGAGATCGAACACGAGTCTCGGTCTCGGTCGAGCCAAGTGCTCGGGCCACGGTCACTACGCAGGCCGCGGAAAAGATCTATCGCGCGCTGCCGGACACTGGCGACGCGGTAGTGCAGGTCGAGATGCGAGTGGGGGATGGCGCCTGGGCAGAATGGCTGGCGCAGGAGACGATCGTATTCGAAGGCTCCCGACTACGGCGCCTGTTCGCCGCGGATGTAGCCGCCACTGGGCAACTCCTGGCTGTGGAAAGCGTCGTGTTCGGCCGTACCGCGATGGGAGAGTTCTTCAACAGCGGGATGCTTCACGACGCGTGGCGCATCAGCCGCGCGGGACGACTCATCTGGGCCGACGCCCTGCATCTGGATGGGGCCCCGCATCCGGATGGAAATATACAGCGTCTGCGGGCCATGCCATTCGGTTTTGGCACCAGCGTCGCCTGCTCAACAATCCTTTACGCTGGGGCGGATGCGCCCCAGCAGCTCGCAGAAGCGCGGCGTTTGCTGAGCGATTGCCCATTATCGTGCGGCGCTACATCGCTGGACGGAATCATGCTCGTGCGCATAATGGCCGATGACGCCTCGGAGTTGCGTGCGGCCGTGATGAAGCTGATCGCCGGGATCAGGCAGGCCGCGGCATCTTTGCCGGCGCAACTTCCCCGGGTATGGCACTGTTGAGAAAGACTCATGAATCTGACACCCCGCGAAAAAGACAAACTGCTCGTCGCGATGGCGGCAATAGTCGCCCGCCGGCGCCTGGAGCGTGGCGTGAAGCTGAACCATCCGGAGGCCATCGCGCTCATCACCGATGTCGTCGTAGAGGGCGCCCGCGACGGCCTGAGCGTTGCTCACCTGATGCAGGCGGGTGCCAAAGTGCTCACCCGCGATCAGGTCATGGAGGGCGTACCCGAGATGATTCATGACATCCAGGTCGAAGCGACCTTCCCCGACGGGACGAAGCTCGTCACTGTCCATCAGCCGATCCGCTGAAGTCCTCATCACGGCGCGAGGTCACGCATGATTCCAGGGGAAGTTATCACGGTCGACGGCGATATCACGCTCAACGAAGGGCGGACACCTGTGATCCTAACTGTCGCCAACACCGGCGACCGGCCGGTGCAGGTCGGCAGCCACTACCATTTCTTCGAAGTGAATCCCGCGTTGTCTTTCAACCGCGCCCAGGCGCGCGGCATGCGGCTCGATATTCCGTCAGGAACCGCGATTCGCTTCGAGCCCGGCCAGAGCCGGGACATTCAACTCGTACCCTACGCGGGCACGCGCCGTGTCGTCGGCTTTCGTGGCGAAATCATGGGCGCGCTCGACGCGCCTGCCGTTAAGGGGGCTTGAAGGTCATGGCAACGACAATCACTCGCCGCGCCTATGCCGCGATGTACGGTCCGACCGTCGGCGACCGGATCCGGCTCGCCGACACCGAACTGTTCATCCGCGTGGAGGAAGACCGGACCCTTTACGGCGAAGAGGTGAAATTCGGCGGCGGTAAAGTGATTCGCGACGGCATGGGCCAGAGCCAGGTCAGCCGCGCAGCGGGGGCCGTTGACACTGTCATCACCAACGCTGTCATTCTCGATCACTGGGGCGTAGTGAAGGCTGACATCGGGATCCGCGACGGACTGATCGCCCGCATCGGCAAAGCCGGCAATCCTGACGTGCAGCCTGGCGTCGATATCATCATCGGGCCCGGGACGGAAATCATCGCCGCGGAAGGCAAGATCGTCACGGCCGGCGCCATCGACTCGCACATCCACTTCATCTGCCCGCAGCAGATCGAGCACGCGCTCTACGCCGGTGTCACGACAATGCTCGGCGGGGGAACCGGCCCTGCGCACGGCACGCTTGCTACTACCTGCACGCCCGGGTCCTGGCACCTGACCCGCATGATCGAATCGGTCGACTCCCTGCCAATGAACATCGGCTTCTTCGGCAAGGGCAACGCGAGTGAGCCCGAGGCGCTGGAGGAAATGGTGAACGCCGGTGCCTGCGGTCTCAAGCTCCACGAAGACTGGGGCACGACACCGGCGGCCATCGACTGCTGCCTGTCCGTCGCCGATGCCATGGACGTGCAGGTCACACTGCACACCGATACGCTGAATGAATCCGGCTTCGTCGAAAGCACCATAGCGGCGTTCAAAGGCCGCACCATCCACGCCTTTCATACGGAGGGCGCCGGCGGTGGTCACGCACCCGACATCATCCGTGTCTGCGGACTGCCGAACGTCCTGCCCTCGAGCACCAATCCAACGCGACCCTACACGGTCAACACGCTCGACGAGCACCTCGACATGTTGATGGTGTGCCATCACCTGGACCCGCGGATTTCCGAGGACGTGGCATTCGCGGAAAGCCGTATCCGCAAGGAAACCATCGCCGCTGAAGACATCCTGCACGATCTGGGCGCGTTCTCCATGATGAGCTCCGACAGCCAGGCCATGGGCCGGGTCGGCGAAACGGTCATCCGCTGCTGGCAGACGGCGGACAAGATGAAACGCCAGCGAGGCTCACTCGCACCGGATTCCACGGGCAGCGACAACTTCCGGGCGCGCCGCTACATCGCCAAGTACACGATCAACCCCGCCATCGCCCACGGTATCTCCACTCATGTCGGCTCTGTGGAGCCCGGCAAACTGGCCGATCTCGTCATGTGGTCACCAGCCTTTTTCGCGGTGAAGCCGGAGCTCGTCATCAAGGGTGGCAGCATCGCGGCAGCCCCGATGGGCGATCCCAACGCGAGCATTCCAACGCCGCAACCCATTCACTACCGGCCCATGTTTGGTGCAATCGGCAAGGCCGCCGCGAAGTCTTCTCTGCTCTTCGTCAGCAAAGCATACATCGGCAACTCGCAGGCGCGAACTCTCGAGCGGCTGCCCGTGGCCGTTGAAAACACCCGGGGTGGAATCGGCAAACACAGCATGGTGCACAACTCCGCGACCCCGCACATCGAGGTCAACGCCGAGACCTACGAGGTCCGGGCGGACGGCGAACTGCTCACCTGCGAGCCGGCCACGGTGCTGCCAATGGCGCAGCGATATTTTCTCTTCTGACTCGCCATGGCCTCTCTCATACGCGCTGTCGAAATCCTACCGCCTGGAAAATGGCTCGGGTCCACCGCGGTCGATCATCTCGTGCTCACCTTCGACGAGCGGCATCGGCGAAGATTGCGTTACGTTGCATGTGGCGGGACGACTTTCCTGTTGGACCTCCCACGTGCGGCGGTACTGCGCGCGGGGGATGGGTTGCGGCTCGAAGACGGACGGATAGTGGGGGTCGAAGCCTCGCCGGAGCAACTGGTGGAGGTCACCGCGGCGGACGCGGCGACGCTCGTCAGGCTGGCGTGGCACATAGGAAACCGACACGTCCCGGCGCAACTCGAGCCGCATCGCATTCTGATTCGCGATGACGCGGTTATTGTGAACATGTTGCACGGGCTGGGCGCCACGGTCACGCCGGTTATGGCAGCCTTCACGCCGGAGGCCGGTGCGTACGACACCAGCGGCACGGGGCATCACCATGATGGCTGAGCCCGCGTTATACCGGCTGCTGACCTGGTCGTCTCCCGGCTACCCCACGGGCGCCTTCAGCTACAGCCATGGCCTCGAGTGGGCTGTCGAGACCGGTGAGGTCGCCAACCTGCAACGCCTGCTCGACTATGTCGCGAGCGTGTTAGAAAGAGGCGGCGGTTGGGTCGACGCGGTGCTGTTCGCCCACGCATGGCGTGCCACGCCAAGGGCTGGCGAAACGCCCGCACGCGCGGAGACGGGCTCGCTCGCCGGGCCCATCACGCCTGCCGTGTTGAATCCGCTCGCGAATTCTCACGCGCTCGCCACACCGGCTGCGACCGCCGAATTGGACACCGTAGCCGAACTCGCGGCCGCCTTCCGCAGCAGCTCCGAAACCGCCCTCGAAAGCCGCCAGCAAGGCAACGCTTTCCTGGACGTCACCCGAAAAGCCTGGCCGCATCCAACACTAGACGCCTTCGCAACCCGCCAGACCGCAGCGGGCATCCCTGTTGCCCACTGCGTCGCCGTTGCAATAGCCTGCGCGGCTCACGAAATCGAGCTAAACCCCGCTCTGCATTCCTACCTCCACGCCGTCGCCGCCAACCTCGTCTCCGCCGGCGCACGACTCATCCCCCTGGGACAAACCCAGGCGCAAATCGCCATCGCCCGTCTGTCGCCAGTCATCACCAGCATCGTAGAGCGCGCGCTGACGACGAGTCTCGATGACCTCGGCACCGCGGCCCCCGCCATCGAGCTGTGCTCGTTGCGCCATGAAACACAGTACACGAGGCTCTTCCGCTCATGACATCGCCCGCGACCCCGCCCAAGGAACCATCGACCGGCCCTCTGCGTGTCGGTATCGGGGGTCCCGTCGGCTCCGGAAAGACAGCTCTCACAGAACGCCTGTGCCGACTGATGTCGAAGTGTTATGACATCGCCGCGATCACAAACGACATCTATACGAAAGAGGACGCGGAATTCCTGACTCGGTCGGGCGCCCTCGTACCCGAGCGGATCATGGGCGTCGAGACCGGCGGCTGCCCGCACACGGCGATTCGCGAGGATGCGAGTATCAACCTCGCCGCTGT
>JAQGOE010000134.1 GCA_028293725.1 Gammaproteobacteria bacterium
CTGGCGTGCCGAGATGACGGAGCGCCTGCGCCAGGCGCTCGCGGCGATGCCGCAACGCACGTGATGTTCGATCCAATTCGGTGAGCCGCGACGATTTCCGCGATATTCCATCAAGAGGGGCATCCAATGCGTATGAAGAATGAGCATGTTGTGGGTTACGTTCGGGGATGGGCAGTTGCGAGCCTGGTTGTGCTTGGCGCGGGTGCCGCGGCGCGCGCCACCGCTACCGACCCGGCATACACCCCGACGATGAAGGACATGATGTCGATCCAGACCGCGCTGGAGCACTACCATCAAGGGCTCGACAAGCACGACAACCACCTGATGGCGAGTGCGTTCAGCGAAGACGGCACTCTCATTCTCGAAGCCCCGGATCACCAGGTGAAGATCAACGGTCGCGATCAGATCGCCTCCAAGGGACTCATGCCGCCGGGGGCACCGCCTGTGCCCGCGACCGGCGCTCAGGCTCCCGCCAGTGGCGGTCCCCAGGGCGCGACGGCTCCCCCGGCGGACATCTGGCACTACTCCGCTAATGACTACTACGAGTTCGAGAGTCCAACACGAGTCCGGCACTCCGCCTATTGGCTCGATGTCATCCCCGGAACGGGCCGGGAAGCCACGGTCGGCACCCCCGGGCGCTACGAAGATATTCTCGTCAAGCGCAACGCAGAGTGGCTGTTCCTCGAACGCAAGATCATTGTCGGCAGGAAGTAGGCGCGACGCTCGCGCGGCAAGGGCAGGGCGTGGCGCGGGGATTTGCAAAGAAACGCAAATTCACTCTGGGTTTGGGCCGCTCATGATCTACAATTTAAACTAAACGATATTATCGATTATTGTGAGGAGTGGACAGATGATGCGATGCAGAGCAGCCATTGGAGCGTTGGCGGTTTGCGGGTTCGCGACCCAGGTGCTCGCCGCCCCTGAGGTGTACACGGTCGAGCCTGCTCACACGTACCCGGGCTTTCAGGCGCTTCACCACGGTATTTCGTACTGGCTTGGGAAATTCAACAAGACCAGCGGCAAGATCTGGCTGGATCGCGAGGGGGGCACCGGCAGGATGGAGATCACCGTCGACACGAGCTCGATCAACTTCGGCTTTCCAATGCTCGACAAGATCATGCTCGGCGAGGACTACTTCGATGTGGCCCAGTATCCAACGGCCACCTACAAGTCCGACTCCATCACTTTCGCGAATGGAGTGCCAACCGCGGTGGACGGGCAGCTCACGTTGCGCGGTGTCACCAAGCCTGTGAAGCTGCAGATCCTCTCATTCAAGTGTGCCCGCAACACCCTGTTCGGGCGTGACGAATGCGGCGCGGATGTGCGCGGGGATTTCGATCGAACCCAGTTCGGTCTGACGAAGTCGGTGGAGGGCGATCCGACGGTCCGTCTCATCATCCAGGTTGAGGCGATCAAGGGGGATACGCTGCCGCCGATGCCACCGTTGCCAGGAATGGGAAAGCCCCCGGGCTGAGAAATTCAGACACCTATGTTCGAAGGCCGCCTGCGACGTACGGTAGCCGGCGTGCCGGATCACCCACTATCCGGCAGACCTAAGGCGGGTGAGGTTGAATGACTTTGGCACTGATGCATCAAAACGAGGTTTCCGGCGCTCCACGCGATCGCTACACGCGAGTCGCGATTGTTCTGCACTGGGCGATCGCCGCGTTCATCGTCTTCAATCTGTGCATCGGCTTTTTCATGGAAAGTTGGCCGCCGCCGATCCGATTCATGGCTCTGATGCTGCACGTTTCGTCGGGATTGACGGTGCTTGCGCTCACCGTGGCGCGCGTCGTCTGGAGGCTTCTCAACAACCCACCGCCGTATCCGGCGGGAATGAAGCGGTGGGAAGGCCATACGGCGCACTTCGCCCACTTTCTGCTCTACGCGGCGATGGTGCTCATGCCACTCACGGGCTGGGCCATCCTTTCAGCGCATTCGCCGCCCGGCTCCCGAGGCGCCGCCGTCGAATTCGCCGTCCGTCCCGGCATGCCGCCGGGGGTGAAGCCCGGGGCTGCTCCCCCGCGGGCCATGCCCGCGCTGCCGCCAGGGGGGCCACCGCCCTTGAAGATGTGGAACCTGGTTCCGATGCCCATGATTGCCCCCATCGAGGCTATCGGAGAGGAGCCGGGCGGCGTCGCGCCGCAGCACAGGCTGCACGACGAATTCGTGGAGTGGCACAGCGTGGGTGGCTACCTCCTGCTCGGTCTGCTCATTCTGCATATCGTCGGCGCGCTCAAGCACCAGTTCATCGACAGGCAGTCCGAGTTCGCGCGGATGGGCATCGGGCGCAGAAGGCAATCTTGAGTCTCCCGCGACGCGCGAGGCCGGAATGCTTACGGGCGGGGTGAGGGCTGTCGTCGTCGTCGTCCTTCTGCTGATGTTGGTCGTCGCGATCGCGGTCATAGAAAGGCGGGACCGCACCGAGTTCCTACAGGCCGACGCCGATCGCATTCTCGATGATCCACGCCTGGCGCCCAAGACGCTGGCGAGGGGGCGCGAGGTCTTCCTGGCCCATTGCGCCGGCTGCCACGGCGCCGACTGTCGCGGCAGCACCGCAACGGGCACGCCGGATCTGACGGACGAGGACTTTCTGTACGGGACTGGACGCGCCAGCGAGATCGAGTCGATCGTCCTCCATGGAATCCGATCGGGGGACGACAAGGGGTGGGACCTGGCCTGGATGCCGGCCTTTGGCCAACCAGTTCCCTATGCCCGGGGAAAGCTGCCCACACTTCCGCCCGGAGAGATCGAGCAGCTGACCAGCTACCTCCGGGCGATCAACGGGGCGAGCGGCGAAGATCCGACGGCCGTTTCGGCCGGAGGGCTCTTGTTCGAAGGACACGGTGGTTGTTGGGATTGCCATGGACGTGACGCGCAAGGGGACGCCGGGATCGGCGCTCCCAACCTGAGGGACGGCAAGTGGTTGCGCGGGGACGGTAGCCGGCGCGACATCAGCCGCGTCATTCGGGAAGGGCTCCATGGAGTCAGTCCCGCCTTTCGCGGACGCCTCGATCCCGCGGACGCCAGGGCAGTCGCCGTCTACGTCGCATCGCTTCATGCCCAAAAGGAAAATGAATGAACTTCCCGGCGGATGAGACGAAAGCGGGCCTACGCAAATGGTGGCGGCCAGACGTCCACAACGAGCACCGGTCCCTGACGCTCTGCGCGTTGGGGGCGGTCCTGGGTCTGGCCATCGCCGGCGTTAGCCTGTTCAACGCCCGCGGCACTCGCGTAGCGAGCGTTCCACCGGAAGACGCCGCCGTGGTGAACCGGAGCCCCATCCTGCTGAGCGACTACGCGGCCCTGCTGCACGCGCTCTACAACGTGTCCCCGAGCCAGGCGACGCCCGCCCAGAAGAGCGCGACCCTCAACTCCATGATCCGCGAGGAGCTCTACGTCCAACGCGGCATCGAGCTCGGCCTGCAGAACGACTTCACTGAAGTCCGGAATTCGCTGGTGAGCGCGGTCGAGGCCCAGCAGGAAATCGACGCCAATGCGACCGTCCCCACCGAGCAGGAACTCCGTGATTTCTACCAGAACCATATCCAGAACTTTCAGCCCGAGGGGCAGATGACCGTCACCGACTACGTGGCGGCCGACCTGGGCAGCGCGCAGCGCGCCGTCATGTCCATTCGATCGGGCAAGGATCTGGCCTCGGCCATGGTCGCCGACGGCTTGCAGTCCAGCGGCGCGACGGATGACGGCGAAGAGTTCTATTTCGCGGCCGAACAGCACCTCGGATCGACGCTGTTTGCCATCGCCAAACGTCTACGCGATGGCCAGGTGTCCGACCCCGTCTCGGATGGCGGCCGCGTCCATGTCCTGGCCATGGGCTACAACCGGCAGCCCGCCCCGGAGGTCTACAGCGAGGCGCGGGACCGAGTGGTGACGGACTACCGCACCGACATGATCGCGCGCATACGCGCCGGAATGGACCGCTTTCTGCGCGAACGCGCCGAGGTGCGGATCGCCAAGACCCTCCAATGAGCCGCCCGCGTGTACCGGAAGGTGTTCGTTCGTTCGTTCCGGTATCTGACAGGCTAGACAGATTTACGATATTGAGTCGGGGTGTAGCGGCGCCCTGGTATCTATGCGCTGTTGGTGTCGGGGGTAGTTATGATTTCTTCAAGGTGACCCATGAGTAACAATTCTTCGAGCAAGAAAGCAGGCTGGTTGTTGGTGCTGAGCATTTGCACGTCGCCGGCGTGGGCGCACCACGGCGGGGGTACTTTTGATGCAACCAAGTGTTTTGCTTTCAAGGGCACCATCAGACAACTGGCATGGGCCAACCCGCATGCCTGGCTATACGTGCAGGTGCAAAAACCGGGAGGCGCCTCTGAACTGTGGGGGTTCGAATTCGGTACGGTCGGCAGTCTGTCGCGTGCCGGCTTTAGACCCTCCGATTTTGCCATAGGCACCAAGGTCAGCGTGACGGCGTATGCCAATCGCGATCTGACGAAGCACACTGGATCCGCGAACAGGCTGATTTTGCCCGATGGACGTGATGTTACGGGAGCGGGAATAGCGGGAACCGCTCCTGGGGGCGTTCCTCCGGGCGCCGGCGGTCCTCCTCCGGGTGCGGGCGGTCCTCCTCCCGGTGTGAGTTCGGCTCCTGCCGCGAATTGCCCTGATTACAAATAGCACGGCCGAAAACCAGGAAGGCCACCATGTCAATTCGTAGTCGAAGTGTTGTGACCATCATGTTGTTGCTGAGCGGGATGGCGTGCTCGGCAGACGAGGCTGGCGGTCACAGCGAAGCGCTGGGTTCAGCGTGGGCCGACGCGGGCAAGATGCCCGATGTGTTTAGCGGAATGTGGATGAGCTTTTCCGGCATGGTGGAGGACGATAAAAAGCTGAACGTTCCTTACACCGCAAAGGCGCAGAAGTATGTCTCCGCTTACAAGCCGAAGCGGGATATTCCCTATGCCCAGGAAGGCTGCATGTCGCCTGGTCTGCCGATCGCAATGCGCACGGGCCCGATCAAGTTCACCTATGCACCCGGGTTGCTCAGCATCTACATGCAGGCGGTCGGCCACACTCGGTTCATCAAGATGAACCAACAGCAGGGCAAGACAGCGCCCAAGTACTACGGCAATTCGGTCGGCCACTGGGAAGGAGATACCCTGGTGGTGGAGACCGAGGATTTCCTGCCTGAGATCACGTTCCAGTACGGTGTTGGCAAGGGTTTGCCTGCGCAGAAGACCATCGGAACGGGCAATCTACCTTCTCTCGGCGGCGGCGCTGGTCCGGGCGGTCCGGGTCCCGCCGGCGGTCCAGGTGCCGGCGGCGGAGTAGCGGCTCTATCGAAGGCCATCTGGGGACCGCATGGTGAGGGCATGCGCATGGTCGAGCGGCTGCGCCTGGTCAATCCGGAGACTTTGGAAGTCAACCTCACGATTTACGACGACACCGTGTGGACGAAACCCTTTGTGACGGCGACGCGCAACTTCAAGCGCATTCAAAAGGGGGTCAGCGAAATAGGGCCGTTCAGCGGCGAGCCCGAAGAATGGGTCTGCACCGTATCCATCACCAGCTTCGACCCGGACACCAACACTTACAAGGACAAGGATCCCGAAGAGATGGTGAAGTACTTGGATAGTCTGGGTCGGTGATTTCTAATCCACCTGCGAGGTCATTTCCCATGAGCGTACATAAGGGTCATTTTGAAAGGTTGCGGCGTGCTCTGGCAGCCAGCGTAGTGGCGCTGCTCGCGGTCGCACCTGCGCTAGCAGCTGAACCCGCTACACCAGCGGCCTCTCGCTATGTGCCCACGATGGCGGATTATCTGGGCGTTTACGACGTACTCCAGCGCTATCGCTTCGGAGTGGAAAAGCACGACCACAAGGCGCTTGAAAGCGCCTTTTGGGAAGACGGCGCCGATATCGCCGTGCCCAACCCGGGCCAGGAGATCCGTATGCCCCTGAATGGAAGTCCCCCACCGCAGGCTCCCGCTGGACAGCCCGGTCCTAACACTGGGCCACCACTGGGTATGGGGCCACCGCCCGGTTCCAATGCCGGACCGGCTGGCCCTGGGGGTGGTGGGGGCGAAGTCTGGCACTTACCGTTGGACAGCTACATCCACTTCGAGAGCGCGACCCGAGCCACGCACTACGAATACTTTCTCAGTATTTATCCTCAACCAGAAAAGAAAGCGGAAGGCGATAACCCGGGAAACATGCAAAACTCCAGAACTTCGATCGTCGGGTGGCCGGGCCACTACGAAGACATCCTGGAGAAGCGCCATGGCGAGTGGCGGATCCTGCAGCGCAAATCCATGATCAACCAAAAGTGAATACGATCCGCGCGTTCGCGAGAGCCGGTGTTACTGCCGGATGATTGAGCTCATCACGATAGCTTCGATGGTCCGCTGCAGCGGGGCTGCCTGCGGACCGATCAAGGGCACCATCGAAACGATGGCAATGCGCTCCTCGGGAACCGCCCAGAAGAGGCGCGTACCGTCACCGACCCAGCCGAAGCTGCCGACGGGCAAACGGGTGCCCGCCACATCGGGGATGGCGACGCTCAAAAAGCCGAAGCCGAACTCGAGGCCTTCAACCGGCAGTCCCAACAGCGGATAGCCTCCCATGACGAGCGGACCGATCTGGTTGGATGCCATCTGCTTGACGGTGTCCGGCTTCAGGTATTGCCGGCCATTGAAGCTGCCATTGTTCGCCAGCATGCGTGCAAACAGTGAGTAGTCGCCGACCGTAGTCCAGAGTCCAGCGGAGCCACTGAAGTCCGTCACTTTTTCAGCGATCGTCAGAGGAACTCCTGGCGCATACGGCACCGCTCGCGCCGTCGAGTCACGCTTGACGCCGAAGTCCGTGTCGTTCATCCGCAGCGGCCCTAACAATCGCTGCTGCAAGAACTGCCTGAAATTCATGCCGGAGGCGACTTCGACGACCCGCGCGACGACCTCAAAGCCAAAACTGTTGCTGTATGCCCAGCGCGATCCCGGCTGAAACTCGAGCGGAACAGTTGCCAGCTTCGGAACGAAGGTCGCCAGGGTGCCCGTGGGCTCACGACGAGGGAATGCGTTATCGACGCCGTAGATCTGGATACCTGAAGTGTGGGTCAGCAGCATCCTCACCGTAATGGGC
>JAQGOE010000021.1 GCA_028293725.1 Gammaproteobacteria bacterium
TTGGATCGATGAGACTAAGTGCGCTGGGGAACCGACAAGCCAGATCTTCGACGTGTAATTTCAATGCTGCAGTGTGAATGGTCACACACACGACCTTAACCACCTTTGAGGAGCATACGAACATGCGGCGAATTGCAACGACCAGCTTGCTGCTGGGACTGATGGCGATTATGTCGGGCTGCGTCTTGGGACCGCGTGATGGTTACCGCGAAGGTTACTATGATCGCGGTCACAATAGGTACTACCACGAAAACTCCTGGCACGACTGCGCAGGACGGGATGAGCATTGCCGCTGATCGGTTAGGACTCTGTCACCACACTCGAGCGAACCCCTGGCCTGAGCCAACGGCCAGGGCCGCGCCTGGAATACGCCTCACGTCATTCAGTCACCAAAAAGTCGACATGAGGAAACCGCGCGCAACGGACGGCGGTTTTACCAAATGGATTTTTGCCGATGAGATTGTCTGATTTTATTCGCTCCCATTCGGAGGAGATCGCGAAAGAATGGGAAGCTTTCGCACGCACCTGTTCGCCTGCGGCCGCAAAGATGAACGTTGATCAGCTTCGTGACCATATATTGCCATTGCTTCGCTTTGTGGCTGACGATATGGATGCGCCGCAAACCGGTTTCGAGCAAAGTGAGAAGGCCCAGGGAAGGCAGCCACTGGCGAAAGTCGAGGCAAGCGAAGCCGAAGAGCATGCGGCTCTACGGATTATCGACGGGTTTACCGTCGATCAAGTGATCGGGGAGTTCCGCGCACTGCGCGCGAGCATTCTGCGTTTATGGATCAAGCATCGATCTGCCGACATTCAGGCGGATCCAACCCAAATCACCCGCTTCAACGAGTCCATTGATCAAATGGTCAGTGAATCCGTCGGGCGACATGGACACTTGGAGATCCAGGCGCGTGAGCATTCGAGCAGCAGAGATGCCTTTTTAGCGACGCTATCGCACGAGTTGCGTGGTCCATTGGGTGCGATTGTCAATGGTGTGCACATCGTGAAGGCATCGGGTGCAACAAACGCCAGCCTCGCGCCCGTTGCAGCCATGATGTGCCGTCAAGCACAGCATCTGCGGCGACTGCTCGATGACCTGCTCGACCTCGCTCGCATTTCCAGGAATCGCCTTTCAATAAGCTGTGTCCCTACGGACGTCCGACAATGTGTGCAGGATGCAGTAGATGCGAATTGCCAGGGGCTCATACAAGGAGCGCAGATCCTGAAGCTCGATATACCTGAGGCACCTTTGGTGGGCGAGGTCGATTGCACCCGGATTGTGCAGGTGATATCGATCCTGCTAAATAACGCCGTCAAGTATTCCCCCGCCGGCTCGAGGATCGACGTTTCGCTTACCCGCGATGCTGAGTACGCGCTGATTTCGGTGCGAGATGAGGGTATCGGTATAGGTGCTGAGATGCTGCCACGTATCTTCGATTCCTTCTACGTCACCAAGGAGAACAATCTCGCAAAACACGGACTGGGAATTGGGTTATGGCTGGCCCGGAGCTTGGTTCAGTTGCACGCTGGAACCATAGTGGCGAAGAGCGAGGGGCCAACACGGGGGGCCGAATTCTGCGCGGCGATTCCCCTGGCGGCAACCAGCACAAGCCAATAGAAGATCACGCGAAAGGAACTGATCATGACCACCACCACAAACACGACTTGCATCACCCAAGTCGCGACCGTTTTCGTCCCCGTGTCCGATCAGGACCGAGCACTTGAGTTCTACCTCGACAAACTCGGGTTCGAGAAACGTGTCGATTTCTCCTACGGGGAAATCCATCGCTGGATCGAGGTAGCGCCGCCGGGCTCGACGAACGCGATAGCACTTGTTCCACCTAGTGAGGGCAAGGCGGTCGAAGGCGACCGGACTTACTGCGCGTTCACGACGCAGAACATCGAGTCGGACCACGCAACTCTTCGCGCCAGAGGCGTTGACGTAGACGCAGAAATTGCTCGCAAAGGGACCCGCAGGTCGGGGCTCGTCTCAATTGAGGTCATCGTTGAAGATCCCGTGCCGCCGCAGTTTTTCTTCCGCGACATCGACGGGAACCGCTTTCTGATTGTCGCTCCGAGCTGATCACGGCCGGTATGTTGCAACTTTGGGGTCCGGGCATGGATGAACAATCGCAGCGAACTGCTTTGCTCTCGGCCCTGACCACGGAGCACTTTGTGCTGCAAACAGCGAACAGCTCAACCTACTTGGAGGCGTCCGCCCGGAGCACGCTGTATGTCATGGCACTTTCAAGTTCACTAGTTGCGATGGGGTTCCTCTCAGGCTCTGCCGACGTGTTAGTCCCATTCGCTGCGACCGTGCTGCCGGCGGTCTTTTTGCTTGGAATCTTCACCGTTGTAAGGCTCGTCGAAACGGCGCTGGAAAGCATGCATTACCTGGACGGAATTGCCCGCATCCGAGGTTACTACCGCACTCTCGGTCCGGACGCAGCACGCCACTTCGCACCCGAGAATGGCCGGTGGCCAGAAGTCGAATCGCCCGCGGTCCGGCTCGGACCCACGTTTGCATTTTTCGGCACAACCGCAAGCATGATCGCGGTCGTCAACAACGTAGTTGCGGGCGCCGGCATCGCGCTTGTCACCCGCATACTCAGCCCATCCGCACCCCGCTGGATGGACACTGCCGCTGGCATAGTCGGTGCGTTCGTGCTCACCTTGCTGTTCTACGCCTACCAACGCTGGCGCTTCAGCGAGTTTAACGTCCGATCCCGCGAACGCCTAGGAAGGTAGTTACCGCTTCCGGCGTGATTTTATGAGCCTCGAGGACGAGACGGGACTTCGCGTGGCAACAAAACGGACGTATGCCGTTCGCGGGAAAATGGCTTGACCAGCCGCCTTCAGCTCGCGCGACCTTTTGCGAGAATTTCTTCGAGCGCCTCAATCTCGGCGGGTTTGACCAGGTGAACGTCAAAACCTGCCGCGCGCGCCGCGTTGCGGTCCTCTTCCCGTCCGTAGCCGGTCAGTGCCACGAGCACTAAGTCGCGATATCGAGGCTGTTCGCGGAAGCGCCGTGCGAGCTCGTAACCATCCATCCCGGGCAGTCCGATATCCACGAGCGCGCTCTCGGGCGCAAAACTTTCGGCGAGTGCAAGGGCGCCGGGTCCATCGTGGGCGACGGCAACCTCATGACCCCAAGAACGAGCCAGTAGCGCCAGCACCTCTGCCGAGTCCGCATTGTCATCGATGATGAGCACGCGGCGTGCGCGGGCTGCAGGAGAGGTCGCCTTTGGCCGCTCGACCGCGACTCGCGGCGGGTTCGTCGCAGCGGAGAGAACAGGTAGCCGGACGATGAATTCACTGCCCTGGCCAAGTCCGGCGCTGTGCGCCTCGATGGACCCGCCATGCAACTCGAGTACGCGCCGCACGACCGCGAGCCCCAGGCCGAGGCCACCGCCTGTGCGCACGAGGGAGTTATCGACCTGCGTGAACAGATCGAAGATACGCTCCAGCACGGCGGGCTCGAGGCCAATGCCCGTGTCGCGCACGCTCAAGACGGCCTCACCGTTCACACGCGCGAGTGTCAGGGCAATCTGCCCGCCCGCATCCGTATATTTCGCAGCGTTCTCGAGCAGGTTGGAGATGACCTGCTCGAGCCGCACCGAGTCACCGTCCACGAGCAATGCCGGGTCCGGCATTTCGAGCGACAGGGTGTGCCCGCGCTCCTCGATGCGCGCACGGCTCGCTTCCGCCGCATGTCGCACCAACACGCCCAGATCCAGCATTTCGCGCTTCAGCTCGATGAGACCGCGACTGATGCGGGCCACGTCCAGCAGTTCATCGACGAGCCGTACCAGCCGCACCGTCTGCCGATCAATCATGTCGTAGAGGTGTGGGGCCGACTGATCCGGCTGCGGATGTCGCAGCAAATGGATGACATGTCGGATCGGGGTGAGCGGATTTCTCAATTCATGAGCCAGCATCGCGAGGAACTCGTCCTTGCGTCGGCTCGTCTCACGCAGCGTATCCGCGTTCGCCGCGCGCGCCGTAATATCGTCCAGCGCCAGCAGAATCAACTCTCCGCGCTCATCGGCCGCCGAGATCTTGCGGGCGCTCAGCGACATCACACGTCGGTCCACCAGCGGAAGGGTGAGTACAACCTCCAAGTCATTCATTGGCTCGCTGCGAGTCAGCACCGCATGGAGCTTCTCGCGCAACCGCGGCGTGTTCCACTCACCCATCCTCAGCTCGTAGAGGAGACGGCCCTCGGTGTCTTCGCGTCGGGCCTTGAAGTCCGCATAAAAAGCGCGATTTGCCCGCACGATCTTGAGGTCGCCGTCGAGCACCAGCAAGGGCTCGCGCATACTCTCCACGATGACGTCGGCGTAGGCACGCGCCTTTTCGAGGCTGACATTGAGCTGTCCGAGCTCGCGATTGCGATTGCGCAGCTCATCGTTGGTGGTGGTGAGTTCCTCATTCGCCGATTGCAACTCTTCCTTGGCCGTTTCCAGCTCCTCGTTGGTGCTCTGAAACTCTTCGTTGGCCGACAGCACTTCCTCGTGGGCGGACTTGAGTTCCTCCTTGACCGCCTCGTGCTCCTGCAGGGTGGCCTGCAAGTAGTCGCGGACGGCGGCGATCTCGCGGTCCGATTGGGCCAGGCGGCGGTCTTTTTCCGATTCGGGCAGCTCGCTCGTGACCAACGGCTGCGCTCGTCGGGCGGCCGGTGGCCGCGACCCATCCTCGAACAGAATCAGGTAACACCGCTCCGGGCTCTCCCGCTTGAGCGGGACCACGTCGATCGCGATCTCGTACCGATCCTCCACGCGCAGTCCCTCCCGGCGCGTCCGAGAGCCTGTTTCGCGCGCCTCCTGGATGGCTGCGGAGATCTCCACGAGCAGCTCTGGCCGTACGACGCGCTGCAGGTTCACGCTCGGCGGGCCGCTGGCGTGCTCGAGGTAGGGGCCGGTTTCGCCGCGGAACTGTAGGATATTGTGCCCCTCATCGATGAGAAGGCTCGCCGGTGCGAAGTGCGCCAGCAGCCAACGATCCGCCTCTTTTTGTGCGGAATCCGCATCGACCCCGATCGAGGTCTCCCCGCGCGCGACCTCCCCGCGCCCGCTGGAGGGAGCCGCTCCTCGCTGCACGAGATCGACGCCCGCACTGGGCGGCGCGGGGGTGCGGGTATAGAGCCGGAGGCTTTTGTCGGTAAGCTCGAAGAGGTCTCCGGCCTGACCCACACTTTCCGAGGGACCGAGCATGAGAAAGCCTTGCGGTCGCAGGGCGTAGTGAAAGACCTGCATGACGCGCCGTTGGGCGCTCGCGTCGAGGTAGATGAGGAGGTTACGGCAACTCACCAGGTCGAGGCGTGAGAAGGGCGGATCGCGCGTCACATCGTGGCGCGCAAAAATGCACAGATCGCGCACGCTCTTGTCGATGCGGAAGTGCTCGCCCTGCCTCACGAAGAAGCGCTCGAGGCGTTCGCTCGAGACCTCCTGGGCGATGCTGTCGGGGTAGATTCCCGCACGCGCCTTCTCGATTGCCGCCTCGCTCACATCGGTTCCAAACATTTGAATGCCCGCGGGTGCGAGTCGATCGCCCAGCGATTCGATCAGCGTGATCGCAATCGAGTAGACCTCCTCACCGCTGGCGCAGCCGGGTACCCAGATGCGCATCGGCATCTTCGGCGAACGACCCTCGGACAGACTCGGAAAGACCCGCTGTGCCAGCACGTCAAAGGAACCCGGATCGCGAAAGAACCCGGTGACGCGAATCAGGAAATCCTGATAGAGCGCGGCCGCCTCGGCCGGATCGCTGCCAATCAGCGCGACGTAGTCGCCCAAGTCCTCGGTCTTCTGCAGCGCCATACGGCGTGCGAGGCGGCGGCGCAAGGTGCTGCGCTTGTAGTGCGAAAAATCCACACCATGAGCTGTGCGCAGCTGCCTGAACACGTGTCGCAGATGAGCTTCATCGGCGGCCGCCTGAGCGTCTATCGTCGTGTTGGTGTCAGCATCGGTTCCGGGAATCGAGCGCAGGTACGGGTGATGACTCAGACGGGCCAGCTCGCGCGCGATCTCCTTCGGTCGCAGCACGAAGTCCACGCACCCGGTGGCGATGGCGCTGCGAGGCATGCTGGGAAAGCGCGCGGAGGTCGGCTCCTGTGCAAAGGTGATGCCCCCGGCCTGCTTGATGGCTTGGATGCCCAGCGCGCCGTCACCATCCCCGCCCGAGAGAACCACGCCGATAGCGCTATCGCCACGCTCTTCGGCGAGCGAGGTGAACAGAATGTCCGCGGGGTGATGCACTCCGCTCGCACGAGGCCTTACACGAATGCGGTCACCCGTCATCGAGAGCGTAGTATTGGGCGGTATCACGTAGACATGGTCGGGCTCCGCCGCCACACCGTCGTGCGCCTGCAGCACCGGAAGACTCGTTCGCTTGGCCAGAATCTCTGTCAGTAAGCTCTCGTGGCCTGGATCGAGATGTTGAACGACAATACACGCCACGCCGCACTGCGCTGGCAACGCGGCGAGCAGTTCTGAGACCGCCTCAAGACCGCCCGCAGAGGCAGCCATGGCTACGATAGGAGCTGTCACATGGCTCTTCTAGGGGCAACCCACCCGGCGCTCGATGGCACAACGACTGTAGTTGTTGTCGACCAGTATAGGCCTCCCGCGCGTCAAAACGGAGTTTCGGGTTGCGATGCCCAACGGACCCGGTGTGCAGTTGGGCAGGAGCGGCTGCGCCTGAGCCCAAGGTCGATGGTGTTGCGCGGCGTTTTGTCGGCGCCGTGCATATGGTGTTGGTTACAGGGGGAGTGCGTCTCGCCCGGGTCAGTGCGTAACCGCGCGACAGATAAGGACTGCGTTTGTGCCCCCAAACGCAAAAGAGTTCGACATGGCGGCCGCGAGCTCGACGCCCGTTCGGGCCACGCCGGGCACATAGTCGAGGTCGCATTCTGGGTCCGGTACATACAGATTGATAGTAGGCGGAATCGTTTGTCGCTCGAGCGCGAGTACCGCCGCCACGAACTCGAGTTTGGTCCGGCATGCAGTCGATGCGGTAGCTCCGCGCGCCACGTGCCGGATCTGGCGCAACCCGCATGTCCACCCTGCGCTTGAATACATTTGACCGAGATGCGAGGGAGCGCGTGGATCGCACTGGCGATGCGGTCGCACGTTGGAGTAACTCCGGCAATTTTCGGCGAAGGTAGCAAACCCGGCATGACCGGAAGATGACTGCAAAATGACCGAACGGTCATCTTCGAGAATAGAAAGAAGCCGTTGCGCCTCGACCCAGCGAGGTATCCAATGTCCGTATCCGCAGATGTTGGCAATCATCCGAGGGATTAACGCCATGCCCATCGACCGACGTTCATTGCTCAAGTACACGGCACTCGCCCCGCTTGCGAGTGCCTTTGCGCCTTTGGCGCGTGGCGCTGACCCAATGACGACTGAAACGGCCGACTACACGCTGCGCATCGCGCGCGGCAACATCGAACTGGCGCCTGGTCATCTGGTGTCGACCACGCTGTACAACGGCCAATTTCCAGGGCCGCTGTTGCGGTTTACGGAAGGCAGGCGCGCGGTCATCGATATCCACAATGATACTGACGTTCCGGAGGTCGCGCATTGGCACGGCCAGATGATTCCGAGTGACGTCGACGGGGCCATCGAGGAAGGCACGCCGGTGATTCCTCCCCACGGCATGCGTCGTATCAGCTTTGTCCCCAAACCGGCGGGATTTCGCTTTTTGCACACCCATGTCATTGCCGGATCGAATCTCAGTCTAGGGACGTATTCCGGTCAGGCGGCACCGGTGTATATCGACCCCAAGGCCAATGCGGGTGCCTACGATCGGGAGGTGTTTTTGACTTTGAAGGAATTCGAGCCGTCCTTCACCCATGGCGGCGATATGGACATGCAGTCCCTCATCGGCGAACCGATCAAGGAGTTGAAGGACATCGGTAAAGCGGCCGATGAGAAAAACAAAGACCACAAGCAAAAAGGCTACGAGGTCAGCTACAAATCCTTCAGCATCAACGGGAAAAAGCTGGGAGCCGGTGAGCCCGTCCGGGTAAAGCCGGGCGAGCGCGTGCTATTCCACGTCTTGAATGCGAGCGCCGGTGAAATCCGCAGCCTGGCCATGCCGGGGCATGTGTTTCGGGTCGTTGCACTCGATGGCAACCCGGTCCCAACCCCGGCTGACGTCCCCATATTGTGGCTCGGCACGGCCGAGCGGATCTCGGCGATTGTGGAGATGAAACATCCGGGGGTCTGGGTGTTAGGCGATCTCGATAATGACGATCGCAAAGGCGGGATGGGCATTGTCGTAGAATATGCAGGGCACACTGGGAAGCCCAAGTGGGAGACGCCCACGCGCTTTCTATGGGATTACACGGCTTTTGGTCACTCGGCACCTACAGCCGCCGCGGTCGACGCAACCATCGAAATGCTCATCGTCAAGAACAACGGGGCGCTGCAGGGATTCAACCAGTGGACACTCAATGGCGAAGCGTTTTCGATGCAAAGCATGAAGCCGCTGTATACCGTGCAGCGGGGTCGCCGGTATCGGCTCAAATTTCGTAATGCGAGCGATGATGTTCACCCCTTGCATCTGCACCGCCACAGTTTTGAGCTGACGAGCATCGGCGGCAAGCCGACCTCGGGGGTGATGAAGGACGTGGTGATGTTGGGCGGATACCAGGAGTTGGCCGTTGACTTCGTTGCCGATAATCCGGGGTTGACGCTATTTCACTGCCATCAACAGCTGCACATGGATTTTGGATTCATGGCGCTGTTTAAGTATGCCTGATCGGCTGTTCGAAACTGCCTGGAGGTGCGGGAGACCTTCATTCAGCCGTTGTAATTTGCAACCACCCGAGCGACCTGGCCTTTCGAATCAATTTCCATAAATTCGCCAGTCTTTCCACCCTTCTGGTTCTTGTAGTAAAGAATGACACTGGAAACTCCCCACATCACGTCAATGAGGTCGAACTTCAGGTTCGGGTACACATCCAGCCCTCTCTTGAAATAGGCTCGGAGAGCTTCCTTGCCTTTTACCGCACCCGATGGGTCGTTCAGAATCCCGGCGGCAACCGGCGATACGAGAACAACATCTTCTGCGTAGTGCGACATGACTTCATCGAGGTCATGGGCATTCCACGCACGGATCCAATGAGACGCCAGGTTTCGTGCGTTATCTTCTGTCAGCATTTTTGTCTTCCAGCGGGAGGGAAAGGTTGCAGCGTACGCGCAATCCTTGTGCAGGATGCTTCCGCGGCAGGGGCAATCCGGCGTGGCGGCTCGATATTGCTCCTGCTATCTCCTGGAAGTATGCTCCCGGTAACTCCTGCGGTGATGTCGAGAGGAATATCATGACAGGGCGAGCCTCTACCCTCTCCCCGGAGAACTCGGATTACCTGCCTGGCAGTACGGCAGCCGAAAAGCGCTCCCTAGCCAAGTGGTACGCTGCTGCTCGAGCCGCGCTCGCACGCAATCGACCCCTGACAACTGCTGCAACAGCCACTTCAGACCGCCGCCGCGCCAGTGATTTCACGGCTGCGGAGGCCGCGGCTTTGCGCAGCGTCGGCGCCTTCAAAGACGAAACGCCCGTCCAGGCGTCCAACGACCCGCTCATCAGAAGTCAGGCGCAGTACATGGCGTTGCTGGAAGAGAGCCTCTCGGCGGCAGAAGCCGCCAAGCTCCTGCATGTCGATGTTAGTCGCGTGCGTCAGAGGTTGCGCGAGCGCTCCCTATTCGGTATCGAACATGAAGGCAGTTGGCGTTTGCCGCGCTTTCAGTTCGAGCGCCGTCTTGTGATTCCCGGGCTTGCACAAATTCTCAAGGCCCTCCCGCCCGACCTGTTCCCTCTCGATGTCGTCGACTGGTTCTTACTGCCCGACTCCGATCTGCAGCTGGATAGTGACACTGCGCCTGCGAGCCCGCGCGAATGGCTGCTGTCCGGCAGACCCGTCGAGACGGCTGTTAGGCTCGCGCGCGATCTCACGCGCGCCTGACCTTCGTGGCCAAGTTCCCGGAGCCGCCGGGCGTTGCCGTGCTCCGCGGCATCGCTCCGCAGACCCTCACTCTTGCAGCTGACACGAAGCTCGCACGCATCTACTTCGCTGCCGGCAGTCTTCCAGGCCACACGCCGCATCGACCGAACTCGCGATGCTCCGTGGCTCGTTGTATTCGCACTTACTGAAGCCATCACCCTCCTCGATCTACGCGGGACATTTGCGACGAAGGTGGGAGCTTCCACAGCCATACATTCTGGACTTCGTCCCCGTACGCGTGCTTGGGCGCGAGAGTTATACGAAGCCTATCCAGACATTCAGGGCCTCTACTGCGGGTCGTCGATGAACGAACACGCTCCCGCAGTCGCCTTGAACGAGCCCGCCCAGCGGGCGATGCCCGAAAAGCCCCACTTTCATCGCGCCCTCAACGACGACATGCTGGTTGAAACTCTGCAGCGAATCGCGCTGCGCCTCTCCTATGGGCTGCGCTGAGTTCGCTGGTCGTTTCTAGCCCTTGCCGCATTCCTTATCGAGCATTGCCTTCAACTCCCGGACTCTCGCGTGATCCTCGGAGCCAACATCGATCTCTTCGTCGTAGGACCACCGGTCGATAGCGATCCGAATGATCTCGGATTGCTCCGGGGTCAATACCCGATCGCCGATTTTTATCTTCGCCTCAACCATAGAAGCTCCAGCAGTAGCTCGGCGGCGTGGCGTCAGGGTCGGTGGACGGCAGCACTGCATTGTAAGCCCGATTTCGGCAAGCTCAGCGAAAGATCTCCTTCCGGTCTCCTGGCGCAT
>JAQGOE010000148.1 GCA_028293725.1 Gammaproteobacteria bacterium
CCTCGTACCGACGACCCTTTAGCCAACACGATCCAGAACACGAAGAAAGTTGCGATGTACGCGCCGAGCATTGCCAGCGGCACAACTTTCATCGTCTTCAGCACCACCACGAACAGCACGATCACCACGGTGACCTTGGCTGCCTCGCCGACGAAGAACGCGCGTATCGCTCGCAGCGGATCCTTCGACGCTCCGTTACCGAAGCTCAGCAGTGCCATTACCAAACTCGCCGCGCTGCTGATTCCACCGCCAAGCGCCGCGGACAACGCTGCGCGGGAATCGGCGATCACCCAGCACAGCAGCGCCGCGATCAGGGCGACCGCCGCCTGGCCCAGTGCGACACCGAGGGCCAGACGTCGCGGGTTGGGCAGGCCCAACTGGGGCACGTCGATCGCGATCACGTTCTTTCCCGGCTCGATGGCGCCACGCCGGCCCCTCCAACAGCATCATGGCTGCGATTACTTCGTCAGGAGAGTCACTTACGCAACTGCTCCTGGGCCCGGCGAAAAAGCCGGCGGATTATAGAGAGCGCCGGCACACGAGTCCAATGGTGGATAGGGACATTTTGTCCCAGGTGCCCGTGGCGAACATTGCCCCGGCGACCGCCGCTAAAAAGCGTGGTTTTTGCGCTCCGCCAGGCGGTTTATGTGAGATTGCTCGGCCCGCGTCGCCCCGGCTGGGCTGAAAACGGAACATGGCCACGACTCCCGCCGTCGAGGCCTCCCCTTCTCTACTGGATGTGGGCCAGGATGCCGTCCAGCTCGTCGAGGCTGTTGTAACTCACGACCAGCTTGCCCTTGCCCCCGGTGGAATGTTGTATGGCGACCTTGGCGCCCAGCTTGTCGGCGAGCTCCTGCTCGAGACGCTGTACGTTCGGATCCCGGGTAGCGTCCGCCGCATCGGCGCCGGACGCGGCGGCTCCCTGCTGCATCCGCCGAACGAGCGCTTCGGTGTCGCGCACCGACAGGCCATTCTTCGCTATGAGCGTGGCGACTTCCACCTGTTGCTTGCGGTTGGCGAGTGCGCCCAGCGTGCGGGCGTGGCCCATCTCGATCTCGCGTCTTTCCACCCGCTCGCAGACTTCGGGCGCCAATTCGAGAAGCCGCAGCAGATTGGTGACGCCAGAGCGGGAGCGTCCCACCGCGTCGGCGGCTTCCTGGTGGGTGAGTTCGAACTCAGAGATGAGCCGCTCGAGGGCACGCGCCTCTTCGAGCGGATTCAGGTTTTCGCGCTGAATATTCTCGATGAGCGCGACAGCGATCGCCGCCTCATCGGGAATGTGGCGGATAACCGCGGGAATTTCGCCCAAGCCCGCCATCTGCGCCGCTCGCCAGCGACGCTCACCGGCGATGATCTCGTAGCGCTGCGATTCTCCAACCCCCGGTACGCCCACGGGGCGGACGACGATGGGTTGAATGACTCCCTGGGCTTTTATCGAGTCGGCGAGCTCCTGCAGCGTCTCGGGGCGCATGTCTATGCGCGGCTGGTATTTGCCCTTCTGCAGAAGGTCGAGCGGCAACCGCGCCAACTCTTCACCGGTCGCAGCGGCGTTCGTGCCAGGGGTGCCGACGGCAGTGGCGACATTCGCGGCAGCGTTGGCCCCACCACCAGGCGCCGTTCCATTTGCAGTCGTGCCGGGGGTGGGAGCGTGCACCGGGACCGGTGTGACGGGCGTCGCCGGCCGCGGCGAATTATGCCCTAGGAGGTCGGCGAGTCCCCTGCCAAGTGAGGATTTCTTCTGAGTCATGACCGCGGATCATAGCGAATCCGGCGACACGGTAACGGCTGTCGCCGAGGGGAGTGCGGCGTTAGTTGCCGGATTGCGCCTTATCGTGATCGTCGGGGTAGCTCGGGCCTTGCGGTGACGTGGCATCGACGGCGGCGATCTCGGCGGCATTCGAAGGTTCGGGGGACTGCGCGACATTGGCCGGCGGCTCGATCGCCACGGCCTCGGTCTCCACGCCGGCAGCCGCGTCGGGTGCCGCGTTGGCGTGCTCGCTCGCCTCCTCCTCGCGCCGAATCATCTCTCCGGCGAGCGCGAGATAGGACAGCGCGCCGCGTGATTCCTTGTCGTGAAACAACACGGGCTTGCCGAACGAGGGCGCCTCGGCCAAGCGGATGTTCCGCGGAATGATGGTTCGAAAAACCTTTTCGCCGAAGTGCGTGATGAGCTGCGCGCTGACTTCGTTCGCGAGATTGTTCCGGGGGTCGAACATCGTGCGCAGAATGCCTTCGATCTCGAGGCCCGGATTCACGGCGGCGCGGATCTGCTCCACCGTTCCCAGCAGCGCGGACAACCCCTCGAGCGCGTAGTACTCGCACTGCATTGGAATGAGCACGCTATCCGCCGCGACCAGCGAATTCACGGTGAGCATATTGAGTGCGGGCGGACAGTCGATGAGGATGACATCGAACGATTCGCGAATCGGCGCTAGGGCGTTACGCAGCCGGATCTCCCGGCCCTCCGGCGTCTGCAACAGCCGCACTTCCGCCGCCGTCAGGTCCTGGTTGGCGGGCAAGAGCTGGAAGCCACCGGGCTCCACCGTGAGAAGCGCGCTTGTGATCTCGACTTCCTCGAGCAGGACGTCAACGGAGCTGCGCTCCAGCTGCGATTTGTCGATGCCACTGCCCATCGTCGCATTGCCCTGCGGATCGAGATCGAGCAGCAGTACTCGGCGTTTTGTCGCGGCCAGAGAGGCGGCGAGGTTCACAGCGGTGGTGGTCTTACCGACGCCGCCCTTCTGGTTCGCTATGGCAATGACGCGCTTCATGGTGACAGTGTACTGCACCGTCGCGCGGGGACCCCCAAATGAGGATCCTAAGGCCGCATCGGTGCACTACGAGCCTCATTGTTAGGGCTCGCGCTGCCAGACCCTTGCACGCGACCAATGGCCACCTGCTCGCGCTTTCAGGCGACCATTTTCCGCGCCCCGCCGTTGATGCGGTCCTGCGCCATTTGATCCGCAACCGCATTTGTCGTGAGGCCGTGTCGACGAGCGCGTTCGAATATCTCGGTCAGCCGGCCTGGAATGGCCTGAATCTCGGCCGTCACCTGGGCCTCTGTTCCGCCGTTGTACTCTCTGGCGACACTGATGATTCCACCAGCATTGATGACGTAGTCTGGAGCGTACAAAACACCCGCGGTCTGCAACGCCTGACCGTCTTTGTCTTCCGCCAACTGGTTGTTCGCGGCTCCGGCGACGATGCGCGCACCAAGGCGTGGGATGCTGCCAGCGTTCAGAACCGCACCCAGTGCGCACGGCGCAAACACTTCGACGTCTTCTGAAAGAATGTTTTCCGCAGGTATCTCGGTCGCCTTGAACTCATCACACACGCGTTGGACCGCGACGGGACGCACGTCGGCGACCCGCAGATGGGCACCTTCCGCGGCGAGCATCCGGCACAGGTGATAGCCCACGCCACCAACGCCTTGCACCGCGATTCCGACGCCGCTCAGATCCGATCGGTTCAGGCGGAACTTCACCGCGGCCTTGATGCCGAGATAGACACCTAGCGCGGTCTTCGGTCCGGGATCGCCGCCCGCCTCACCGGGCTTGCGACTGAGTCCGCTCACGAATGAAGTCGTACGCGCGACCGATTCCATGTCGGCCGTCGTCGTGCCCACATCCTCAGCAGTGATGTACCGACCACCTAGGGAATCGACGAATCGACCGAACGCCTGGAAAAGCTCAGGAGTCTTCCCCGTGCGGGCGTCACCGATGATGACTGCTTTGCCGCCGCCGAATGGCAACCCGGCCATCGCATTCTTATAGCTCATGCCCCGCGAGAGGCGCAGGACGTCGACGACGGCCGCTTCGGTCGACGCGTAAGGCCACATGCGGCAGCCTCCGGCGGCCGGACCCAACGCGGTCGAGTGCACGGCCACGACGGCGTGTAGCCCAAGGTTCGCGTTGTGGCCGAAGACCACCAGCTCGTGGCCATCGAACTCGCGCATGGCATAGATCTCCATTGTCCCGGGCCTCACTGGCACTGCTGTGGGGCAGCGAGATTACCGGCCTCCCCGTGCACGCCGCGTCACAAAAGTTGCTCTTCAGAGCATCATGGTGAACTATCCGTTTCACGATAGAGCCGCACGGTGAGACAAGCGATGCAAGTTGAGCTCGATCGCAGTGATCTGCGAATCCTGGACCTCGTTCAGCAGCACGGTGACCTCTCGGCCGCGGATATCGCCGAACGGCTCGGCATGACGGCGTCGACGTGCTGGCGACGCATGAGCCGTCTCCAGGAGCTGGGGGTCATCCGCAAGCGAGTCGCACTTCTCGACCGCGAGAAAGTCGGGCTGAACGTAACCGTTTTCTCCCACGTGAAACTGATGGGGCACGGTCGCGACGCGTTGCTGCGCTTCGAACAGGCGGTGCGTGAGCACCCTGAAATTCTCGAGTGCTACACGATGATGGGAGAGACGGACTTTCTGCTACGGATCGTCTGCCGCGACATCAAGGCGTACGAGGCGTTCTTTCTCGACCATCTCTCGCGTTTCCCAGGCGTGCAGTCGGTGAACTCTTCGATCGCGCTCGCCGTGATAAAGGAAACGACGACACTGCCGCTGCACTCGGCCCAGGCGACGCCTTCAACGAGTTCGCGGTAAGCGGAGGCCGTTACAAGGCTCGTCAGCACCGACTTGCAGATCATCGCGGCGCGATCATCCGCGCAGGTTGGCAGCGAGAGACCGCCGCCGGATTTACCGCGTCAGCACAATCGCGCAGCGCGCTTCGCTCAGGCCAGGCACGACGAGGTCACGCGAGTGCTCGACCCGCCACCCCTCCGGAAGCGCCGCCAACTCTTCCCGCGGCCATTTCCCTTTCATTGCCAACACACGAGTCTGCGGTCCACACAGTGGCAACACCTTCTCCAACA
>JAQGOE010000172.1 GCA_028293725.1 Gammaproteobacteria bacterium
GTATACCGCGAGTGTTGGGAATGGAGGAGTCCGGACCGACCCAAATGCCCTCGTAGATTCCCCTACCCAGGTGCTCCGCGAACTGGCCGAAGATATTGCGGCTGATGGTGGGGCCGGTGTCGGCCGTGTGCACCGTCAGCACGATCTTTCCGCCGCTGTCCGCGGCGCCGACGACAGCGCTCGCCATGAGCCCGAAACACAGCAGAACCCCTACTCCCGGATATCTCATCATCCACCTAGTGGCAACCCGCTTTAAAACACAGGCTCTCGCTGAAGAACCTCATGACATGATTCTGGAAACGATCCGCCACCGCGCTGGTATGAGTGCCTGAATAAACTTCGAAGCTGTTCGCGATGCCGTACTTGTCCAGAGCATCGTGCAGCTTGCCGGTGTCGACGCGTAACGTGTCCTGGTCACCCACTTCCAACGCGATGGCCCGATACTGCCGCAGATTGCCGATGGACTGGTCGATGAAGTCCAGCGGCGCATTGGCGGCCCATTTCGCGAGAATGTCGGGCTGGGGTACCCCGTCCTTGGTAGGCAGATCTAGAAACAGCGGTGGATTCTTTGGATCCGGGGACCACGCGGCGGCGGTAGCCAACTGCGCCCGGCTGAAGAACGGCAGACTCGCCGAGTCCGAAGCAGCTTTCAGGCCCGCAACGGCTTTTTCGAGCTCGGCGGCATTGGGTCCGGGCTCGCGGGCCGACAGGCAACACGGGCTCATGATGTACAGGCTCCCGAACACCTCGGGATGTTTGAAGCCGATACGGGTCGCACCGTAGCCGCCCATGGAATGCCCGGCCAGACCGCGGCTCAGCCGCTCGGGAATCGTGCGGTAGTGAGCATCGATGTAGCCAACGAGGTCATGCGCAATGAATCGTTCGAAATCACCGCTCGTCACCGAGCTCGAATACATCGAGCCGTTGTACGCCGTCTTCGAGTCCGGCAGCACGACGATCATTTCCCGCGCCCCTTGGGCGAAAGCGCTTTCGATCGTCTGTGGGACATGGATCTCGTGGCTCCATTGTTCAGCCCCGATCGAAAAGCCGTGCAGGGCGTACACCACCGGGTAGCGTCGGGACTTCTCCCTGGCATAGCTGGGTGGCAGAAACACAATGACATCCCGATCGACGGCCTCTCCCTCCAAGTTGCCCTCGAGGGCCGTGCCGTGAACCTTGATGTGCTCCACGGCGACCGGCTTGGCACCCGCGACAACGGGAGGCGCTGGAGTTTGTACCTGCGCGGACAAGGGGGGCCCACTGAGCACGGCAAGGATCGGCAGGATCCACAAACAGAGAGCCTTCGTCTGCGTCATCGATACCAGTCTCCCGCCTGAAGCCGCGCCGCGTCCGCGCGACTGTGAGTCGCTACGGTAGCGGTATCATAGGGCGTCGAGTCTAAGCTGAATTGTCTGACTAATCAATTCTGCGGCGGCGCCAGAGATAACAATCACTGTGCCGTAACCAAAGAGCGCTCCTCGAGCGATTGCTCCGCAGGCTTGCGCACCCGGAACCAGATCGCATAGAGCGCTGGAAGGAACAGCAGCGTCAGCACCGTGCCGGCGGCTGTGCCGCCGATCAGCGTACAGGCCATTGATCCCCAGAACACAGAGGTCGTGAGTGGAATGAATGCCAGCACCGCTGCGAGCGCCGTAAGAATGACGGGCCGCGCGCGCTGCACTGTGGCTTCAACGACTGCATGATAGGGATCCAAACCCTGGGCTTCATTAGTGTGGATCTGGCCGATCAGGATCAAGGTATTGCGCATCAGAATACCCGACAGGCCAATCAGTCCGAGAATGGCATTGAAGCCAAAGGGCTGATGCAGAATGAGCAGAATCGGAACCGCACCAACCAAGCCCAGCGGCGCAGTCAGGAACACCATGGTCATCGCTGACAGCGAGCGTGTCTGCAGCACCAATACCAGCAGAGTCAGAAGCACCATGATCGGAAGAATGGGCACCAACGCGGAGTTCGCCTTGGTGGAATCCTCGATGTTGCCGCCCGTCTCGATCCGATAGCCGGACGGCAGCTGACGGATGATCGGCCCGAGCGCTTTTTCGATCTCCATAGAGACTTCAGGCGGCTGCATGGCTTCGTCGAAGTCGGATTGGACGGTGATGGTCGGCGTACGGTCGCGTCGTCTAAGGATGGGATACTCGGGACGGATCTCAACACGCCCGATTTGACTCAACGGAACCACGCGCCCGCTTCGGTTCGTCAGCGTCAGTTCACCGAGGCGTGCGGGGTCGAGGCGCAGGGGCCCTGCGCTTCGCGCCAACACTTCCACCATACGAATATCCTCACGAACCTGAGTCACGGGTACTCCAGTTAACAGGAACTGAAGCTGTTCTGCCGCATCCCTCGAGCTCAGCCCCATCAGCTGCAGGCGGTCCTGGTCGAGCACGAAATGGACTGTTGGGGCGCGCTCGCCCCAATCCTGGTTGACTTGGCGGGTATGGGAATTTGCGCGCATGACCGCTTGGACCTTATTGGCAATAGCACGCAGCTGCTCGGGGTCGGGGCCCATGACGCGGAAGTTGACGAGGTAGCGAGGATAGGGGCCAAAGATCAACTGCGAGACACGCACACGCGCCTCGGGCGCCAGCCCCTTGGCGATCCGGTCTCGTAGGCGCAACTTGAGTTGATCGCGCGCGCGCGCGTCGGGAGTCAGGATGACCAATTTCGCGAAAGCAGGATCGGGTAGCTCGGGGTTGTACGAAAAGAAAAAGCGAGGTGCGCCCTGGCCAATGTAGGTCGTTACGATCTTCGCCTCGGGTTGTTGGCGCACCCATCGCTCGACTTTGATGGCCGCGGCCGTCGTCGTTTCGATACTCGTCCCTTCCGACATTTGCAGCTCGACCAGGACCTCGGGCCGGCCGGAGCTCGGGAAGAACTGACGCTTGACGAGACTCATTCCGAGTCCGGCAAGCAGGAACACCGCTACTACCGCCGTAGCCACTTTGAGCCTATGGTCTACGACCCGAGAGATGAGCTGTCGCAGACGCTCGTAGTGCGGTGTTGAATAGATTCCGGCGTGGCCGCCCGGCACGGGTGCGATGTGCGGGAGCAGCTTGACACCGAGATAAGGGGTGAAGGTGACGGCCACCAGCCATGACACGATCAGAGCAAAGCCCACTATCCAGAAAATGTTTCCTGCGTATTCTCCCGCCGTCGATCGGGCGAAACCCACGGGTGTAAAGCCGATGATCGTGACCAGAGTCCCCGAGAGCATGGGCGCTGCCGTGTGGCTCCAGGCGTAGGCGGCGGCCTTGACGCGCTCCAAACCCTCTTCGAGTTTCACCACCATCATTTCGATCGCGATGATCGCGTCATCCACTAACAGTCCGAGGCCGATCACGAGGGCTCCCAGAGTGACCCGATCAAAGACGCGATGGGTGAGGAGCATAACGACGAAGACGGCGGCGAGAGTCAACGGCACAGCCGCAGCCACCACAATGCCCACGCGCCAACCGAGACTGATCAGGCACACAATCATGATGACGCCGAGGGCGACAAAGAACTTGAGCATGAATTCGTCGACGGCTTCCCGAATGTTGACAGCCTGGTCGACAACCTTCGTGAACCGCACGCCCGCGGGCAATGCGTGCGCGATCTGCTTCTCTTCCGCAGTCAGCGCTCGGCCGAGATCCAACCCATTCCAGCCGTCCTGCATGACAATGCCGAGTACGAGCGCGGCCTCGCCATCGTGACGGATCAGGAAGGTCGGCGGGTCTTCATAACCACGTTTGACCTCTGCAATGTCCCCAAGTCTGAGCGTACGCCCGCCAGCGACGATCGGTGTATCGCGAATCTTCTGCAAATCATCGTAGGCGCCATCGAGGCGTATAAACACCTGCGGCCCGTTCGTATCGATCGAACCGGCGGGGGTGACGGCGTTTTGACGCTGGAGAACGTCAAAAATATCTCTCGGACTGACGCCTAGGTTCGCTAGCCTGGCATAGGAGAAGTCGACGAAGATGCGTTCAGGTCGCTCGCCCTGAATGTTTACCTTTTTGACGCCCGGCACGTGAAGAAGGCGCTGCCGGAGCGCCTCGGCTTCACGAGTCAGCTCACGCGGTGGCATGCCGTGAGCCTCGAGTGCGTACACGGCAAAGATGACATCGGAGTACTCGTCGTTGACGAAAGGGCCCTGCACGCCGGCAGGAAGTTTGGATCCCTCGTCGCCGAGTTTCTTGCGCGCCTGATAGAATTCCTCGGGAACGTCGGCGGGCGGTGTGCTGTCGCGCAACGAGACCAGCATCACGGCGAGTCCGGGCCGCGTGAACGTCTCGACCCGATCGTACCAGCGCAATTCCTGTATCCGTTTCTCGAGAGGCTCGGCCACGAGATCTTGCATTTCCTGGGCTGTCGCTCCAGGCCATACGGCACTGACCGTCAGGGTCTTGATGACGAATGCAGGGTCCTCGGCACGACCGAGGCGCAAGAAGGCGTACACACCCGAGAGAATAATTGCGACGATCAGAAAGAGGGTGATCGACCGTTCGCGGACAGCGAGCGCGGACAGGTTGAACCGCTGCATGTTATGTGCGCCCCTCACGCACCTGGACTTGCTGTCCTTCGTGTAGGAAGTGCCCGCCGACGGCGATGATCGAGTCGCCGATTTGAATTCCGCCGCTCACAATGGCGTGCTCACCGTCGAATCGTACGAATTTGACCAATCGATACGATACCGAGGAGGATCGGCGGTCGAGAAACCACACTCCCGGGCCCTGTCCCTCATCATTGATTGCCCCGAGTGGAATCGATACAGCACCGGTCGGCTCCGACTCGTTCAGGTAGACGGTTACCGTCGCTCCGAGCGGCGCTCTGGCAGCTGCTCCCTCCAACACATAACGTGCCTCAAACGTCCGGGTGAGCGGATCTGCGGCGTCGGACAGCTGCCGAAGTCGTGCCGGGTATCGTGTGGCCGAATCGGCATTGTCTCCATAAAGGATAGCGTGAGCGGTCGCACCGAGTGCTGGACGCAAGGTCTCAGGCAGGTTGACCGCCGCTTCGCGTGCTCCGGCTCGTGCCACGCGGACCACAATCTGACCGGCGGAAACAAATTGTCCCGGCTCCGCTAAGGTCTCCACCACGGTGCCGTCGGCATCCGCCACGAGCGTTGCATATGCACCTTCGTCCTGCGCGACTCTGAGCTGAGCTTCGGCGGCTGATAGCAAGGCTCGAGCGCTATCCGCAGCAGCCTTGACTTGATCGTAAGCCGAATGGGACACGGCACCCGAAGATACCAGGCCACTGTAGCGTCCTTCCTCGGCAGCCGCCTGCTGTAGGCGGGCCCGCGCCGCATCCACATTGCCAACCTGAGTTGTGATGACGTGTGTGTAGTCTGTTAGGTCTAGACGCAGGAGTGGCTGGCCCTGGTGCACGCCTTGACCACTATCGACGAGGCGCTCGATGACCTTGCCCGAGACTCGAAAGCCCAGATTACTTTGGACGCGAGCTGACACGATGCCAGTGAATGCTCGCTGGCCCGCCTCTGCGGGCTGCGCCACGGCGACTTCCGCAAGTTGGGAGACGGTACGCGGGTCCTCCACAGAGTGTGACGGCGTGCAGGCCGCGAGGCTCATTGTGGCCGCCCAGGCGCCGCCGGCGAGGGCAAAAGTTCTGACTCGGACCATCATTGTGCTCCCAACAAAGGATTCGAACGACCAATTCCAGGACATGTCACCATCCCCCGGCCAGCGCCCGGAATGTTCCCACCGCCGCCTGGGCCGAATCGGCGCGTGTTTGCGCGAGCTCACCCTGGGCGGTGAGCAACTGGCGATCGGCGTCGAGAACATCCGTCAGCGCGATCACGCCGCCTTGGTAGGCTTCTTGCGAAGCATCTCGTGCCCGCTTCAGTGCAGCGACCTCGGTGGTCAACTCTTGTTGGTGAACCTCGAGTTGCACCAATGACGTGAATGCATTCTCGATCTCTTCGGCGGCGCGCAGCACCGTCTGTTGGTAGCTGGCGAGTGCTTCAGCCTCGGCTCCCTTAGCCTGGGCCACTTCGGCGCTCACTTTCCCGAAATCGAACACGCGCCAGCGCAGTCCAGCGAACCCCTGTGGCTGGAATGTCGCGGCTTTAAAGAGATCACTGGGACGAGAGCTCTCGTACCCGAGCAGTCCCGCAAGGGAAATCTTCGGATAGTACTCAGCGAGCGCTTGGCCGATGCGGGCGTTGGACGCTGCTAAACGCCGCTCAGCGGCGATGACATCCGGCCGGCGGCGCAACACCTCGAGCGGTCTGTCGTCGACTGGCACACTCGGCACGGGTGGGATGTCGCACGGAATCTGCAGCTCTCCGGCGGAGGTCCCCGGCTGGACCCCGAGCAAGACGTCCAATCGGTTCATTTGCGCCTCTAAGTCGATATGCAACGGCTGCAGTGAGGCACGGGCCTGTGATAACAGCGCTTCGGCTTGCGCGAGCTCGCGCACCGCCGCGAGCCCACGGCCAAATCTCTGACGGACGAGTTCGAGCAGGCCCTCATCGGTGGCGACCTGGAGCGGCCGCATCACGCTAGCTCTATCCGAGACAAACCACATGTGTGCCCCTCGTTCGTACGAACGCAAGCAGCTATGGCTCGCCGTACCGACGCCGAGCATCCGGTGCTCAGCGCGTCGGTCGTGCTGCGAGTTAAGAAGCGTCTCTCGCATGTTGAGTGCCCAGCAGAACCTGTCGCACTGACGCCTGCATGTCGCTGTGCGCGGCTGGGCGCTGCTTTGGGTTGGTTTCGCCTGAAGCTCCTGCAACCTCAGAGTGCTTGATCGCCTCATAACCTCCCACACGGGAGCCGGTCGTCGTCCCCAGCAACAGACGTTTGACAAACTCCTGCGAATCGGCGGCCGGGCTCGTCGAGTTACCCTCGCGCGGTCCGGATTGCGGGGCGGAGTGAGCCGTGGTGGTCCCTGTGAGCAAATCCTTCATCTGCTGCTGAATGTCGCCAGTGAAATCGGCTGCCGTGGCGGCGCTGATATGCATGACGAGTGCGGCTGAGGCGAGGGCGAGCGGACTTTTGAAGAGCTTGGCAATGTGCAGTGACATGAGTGATCTCCCAGTGGTTAATGTATGTATATACATGTAGTGTCTCGACAAAATGATATGTCCGGATCCTCCTATGTGTCGTCAGGCATGAACGGGTTCAGCTCGAGTGGAGCCTGCTAGCGGCGAGATACGATGCTTTTTTCAGCGCCGTGGCCTCCGCTCGTCCCAGGCGCTTCTCGAAAGCTTCCTGCGCGGCGTCCCAACGGGGTTTCAGTTTCCTCAGTAGCGCTTGCCCCTGGGAAGTGAGAGTCCAGTGGCGCTGCCGCCGGTCGCGACCGACACTATCGCTTGCAAGGCCAGCCTTCTTGATCAGCGCCAATGTCCGCGTGGCCGTGGTCTGGTCAATGCCTAGAGCCTCGGCCAGCTCCGTTGTCGTCAGTTGTGGGGCCGAATCGAGAAGCTGCAACGCCGTGTATTGCGTGGCAGGGAGGCCGCTGTCGGCGAGCATACCCTCGTAGAGCACCGTTACAGCTCGGGCGGCCTGCCGAAGAGTTGCGCAATAACACGGGAGAGACTGTAATTTCATGAACGCATGATACATGCATATACATGCGATGTCAAGCGCTCGCCAATTTGCCAGTGCAATAACGAATGGTTGTTACCTCAGCGTGTGCCGATCATCGAGACCTTGACATCGTATGTATATGCATGTATTCTCGGTAAGTGCTTTTAAGAGCGCTAGTCCACAATCGGGTATCTCTAAGGAGATGTACCCCTGACGGCCTCCGGCCATCGCGGCAACACTTTTTCCGATTGAAAGGCATTCCCATGAATACCAAAGCATCCGTTGCGCTCGTCACGGGCGCCTCATCAGGCATCGGCGAAGCCAGCGCGGAGAGACTCGCGAAGGCTGGCTACAAGGTCTACGGCACCAGCAGGCGCGGAGCGCAGGTGGGCCAGCGAGCTTTCCAGATGCTTCCCCTTGATGTAACCAGCGATGACTCCGTCGAGGCCGTCGTCAGGAAAGTGATCTCGTTCGAAGGCAGCATCGATGTGCTCGTGAACAACGCTGGCTTCAGCATCGCTCCTGCCGGAGCGGAAGAGGTCTCGATCGAGCAGGCCCGCTCGATCTTCGATACGAACTTCTTCGGCACCGTCCGGATGACGCGCGCCGTGGTGCCCCACATGCGACACCGAGGAAGCGGTCGCATTATCAACATCGGCTCGGTGCTGGGTTTCCTGCCGGCGCCATACATGGCGCTCTATGCCGCATCCAAGCACGCGATCGAAGGTTATTCGGAATCGCTCGACCACGAGCTGCGGACGAGGGGCATCCGGGTGTCGGTCATCGAGCCTACCTACACGAAGACACAATTCGAAGCCAACTTTCTCGAAGCCGACTCGAAGCTCGATGAGTACAGCGAGGCTCGTACGCTCATGGCCAGGAATCTGAAGGAGGTGCTCGCAACTGCAGATGATCCGAGCCTCGTCGCCAACGTCGTGCTGGAAGCAGCCCGCGCGGCCCGCCCCAAACTCCGATACACATCCGGTCGGCGCGCGAACCGCCTGCGATTGCTCCGCCGCTTTGCGCCGGCTGGCCTCGTGGACGCTGGGATTCGAAAAGACCTGAAGCTCGGTTCGCTGATGGCATCGCCGGCCCCCCCGATCCTGGCCAAGTAGCCGCCCCACGTACGCCGCTGACGTCGCAACCTGAGGAGACTACGTACGAATTCAATCGCGTGCGGACTCCAACACTCCTCATCTGGGGGCGCGAGGATCGTCTCATCCCAGCCGGCTCCGCTGCCGAATGGCAGAAAAGACTCCCCGGGGCCACCCTCGTGCTGGTGGCCGGTGCCGGCCATCTCCTGCTCGATGAATCCACGCAGGCCCGTACAGAAATTCAGGATTTTCTGAGCTGACTTGGGACGCCATCAAGACGCGACTTCGCGTGGGCGCTTCAGATCATTTTGTACGCCGGTGCGCTGGTCACAACGCGAGGCGCGGTCTCGCGTAACCCGAGCGCGGCGAGCGCGCTCGTCAGCGCAAGACTCAGCATGATCCAAAGCGGTGCCTGTAAACCGAAGCTGTCCGCGGCGTATCCAGAAATGATGGGCGACAGGACGCCCCCGATGATCTCGCCAGTCCCCATGCAGATACCGAGCGCCGTCGCCACGTGCTCAGGGCGGACACTTTCCGAGGGCACGGTGGCCATGAACAGCGGAAAGATCCCGGTCACCGTCCACCCGACAAAGAAGAGTGCGGCCAATCCCCACGCGGAGCTCGTGTAATACAACGCCGCAAACGGCAGAATCGTTGCGAGCAGAGGCATCGCAAGCATCACCGGCCGACGTCCAATGCGATCGGATAGCGCAGGGATCGCAGTGGATGCGAGCGTCGCGCAGATGCCGAGCACTCCCATGAGCCAGCCCATCGTCGCGGGATCGTACTTACGCACCTGCGTTAGATAGAGCGGCATGAAGGTCCAGCACACCACGAGATACGACACGAGCAGAACGCCAAGCAGCGCGCAGAGAATGATGTTGCGATCGGCCAGCGAGTCGCGCAAATAGCCGCCCCCGCTTCGCGCAGGCACTCTGTTCGCGCCGCGACCTTCCGGCTCCCTGATGAAATACACCATCAGCAATGCCATGAGCAGGCCCGGCACTCCCGCCAGGAAGAACGCGTGCCGCCACCCGAATGCCGTTGCAAAGGTCACAAGCATGACAGGCGCCACGAACGATCCCATCAGGCTGGAGCCGAATCCCTGCGCTACACCCATCGCCAGACCGCGATGGCGCGCGTCCACTTCGGTTGCAATGAGGGACTGGCTCACGGGCATGACCCCGCCCTCGGCGAGCCCCATGAGCAGCCGGGCGCCGAGCAGCATGGCGAACGACCTCGCGAGGCCTGAGCCGAATGAGCAGATCGAGAACGCCAGCGTCGCAAGAATGAGCAGCCGTTTGCGCGAGCCGACGCGGTCGGCGATGACTCCCACACCAAATGCCGCCAGCGCCCAGGTGAGCGAGAGTGCGCCGGCCAGCACGCCGACCTCGGTGTTGTTGAGCGCGAGATCCGGCTGGATGAACGGCATGAGGAAGCTGAGCGCGTTCCGGTCGAACAGTACGAAGCCGAAATTCACACTCAGCAATGCGGTGAGGAGCACCTGGTAGCCGACACTGCGTTGTGCGGGGCTCGTCATACCTAACTTTCGCGCACCGGCCACTTTGCCCCCGAGCAATGGCTGCATCGGTCAACGCGCTCCCGACTCGAAATGCGCAAGGACCTCGCCCGCCCAACCCATGATGGCCTTGGAACGAATTCTCCAGACACCATCGACTTTCGCTACGACATCCCGGACGTGTCCGCACCAATGCAAATGCGGCGGTTGCGGTGGGCGGTTGATGGTGGCCCACGCGTAGGAACGTACGATCCAGTGATCCTTGCGGCCCGCCGGGTCCAGGTCGAAGACGAATTGCGCCATCTGGTGTTGGTGACCGGGGAAGTCCTTCCGGTCATGGAATTTCAGCACGAGCTTGCGGATGTCATCACGGCCTTTGCGGACTTCGAGAGTGCCGTCGCGTGTTTCTTCCGTCGCCTCGGCGTCTTCAGTGAACAGCTCGACGTATCCATCGGTGTCACCGGTATCGAGCGCCCAGCTATAACGAGCGTAGAGTTCGTAGATTTCCAGGCGATCCTGAGTGCTTGGCTTCTGCATCGTGCCTCCTCGAAATACTATGCGAGCTGCGAGTCGCGCTTCTCGAGCGCGATGCCCGCGCGCGCGGTCGGATCGGCATTGCGCCATCGCGAACCCTCGCGCAGCGGATCGCCAATAACCCGGAACGGGAACAACATCATCAGGCGCGCCACCTCCGGGTCGGCCGCCATCCGCTTAACGCCTTCGATGTCCTGCAGGCGTTTCTCGCGGTCGCCCTCCTCCATCATCCGTTTGTTTTCTGAGGCGCCTGGCGAAACTATGTCCCGGAAGATTCTGCGTCGCTCTTCGGAATAACTGTCGAGAACTGTAGCGGAGATCTCCCCGCGAATGACTGCCCCGAGAAGGTCGGATAGGATCATGCCGGTCCAAACGCCCGTGGTTAGGCCGAGGCCACCGCATGGATTGGTTGCATGCGCCGCATCTCCCGCCAGAAGCGCGCGGCCTACCCTCAGGCGATTCGCGCAACGCTGGTGAATGGTGTAGGGACGCGCCGCCTTGATGTGGTATTCCGAGCCCACGGGGATGAACCCCGCAAACTTCTCCGGCAAACGATCCATGAAGGTGTCTGTCGAGTGTTCAGTGGTCTCATGATAAGTGAGGCGCCATAGCCCCTCCCGGTCCAACTGCGCGACGACGCCGCCGTAAACCGGGTCGCAGACGAAATTCGATTGCTGATAGCCGTAAGCGGCCATGTCGCAGTAGATGTTGGTTGCGACGAAACGGTTCAGCCACGTATGCCCTTCAAATTCCACGTTCAGCAGGTCGCGAACAGTGCTGCGCGCGCCATCCGCGCCGATGACCCATGCGGACTTGAACGTGCGACGGCCTTCGGGAGCGTCCACGTCTGCGAAGACACCGCTAGCGGTCTGATTCAAGCCGACGAGTCGGTGCGAAAACAGAATACGCGCCCCGATCTTCAGCGCATGCGCCATCGCCACCTTCGTGACGACATCCTGTCCGCAATGGAGCTGATAGTCGTAGGTGATACCGCTCATGCAATCCATGGTGAGGACCGGATGAAAATCGAACGCGGGCGCGTGGAAGCCGAAGCGGTTCACCTTCAGGCTCTGTGTCTCGAGGTCGGCGAGCAGACCCAGCTCGTGGAGGGCGACGAGGCTCGTCGAGAAATACACGGCCGCTCGCGGCGAATCGTTGAGAACGGACTCGGCTTCGATGACGAGCACATCGACACCAATCTGCGCGAGGGCAACCGCAGTCAGCATTCCGACCGGCCCCGCGCCGACGATGAGCACTTCCGCGGAATTGGCGTCGCTCATAGCGAGGATTGGGCCTGGAAAGCTGCCTCGATCTGGCGTCTGGTCATGGCGGTGATTCCGGTAGAGCGTCAATCGTAGAAAGCGAAGAAGCGCGCCTCCAGGCTTCCTCGAGGCGTGGCTGCCTCGTGCCCGGGCAGGTCGAAGCCCGTGTGAAAGGGCTGCACAGCGTCGGGCGAGGCCGAGTCGTATCCGATGAAAACCATAATGTCCTGCGGCCCCATGTCAGAGGCGTACCACCAGCGGTGGTTCGCTCCGTACCGACAGCTTCTGGCTTCGACGCTTTCCAGCGCGGACTCCTTCGGGCCGATGATCGCGTCGTAGAACACAACATCGGAGTCCAGCACGGAGGTTCGGTCACAGAGCGTCAGCAGATTGTCCTGCGGCGGTTCGGTGACGGTCCGCCACGTCTGATAGAGCACGAATCGGCTCCACGGCAGAATCGGTCGCGGAGCCGCTGCAAGGCTAAAATCGAGGAACCGCTGGACCGAGTGGCGCGTCACATCCAGGTGAATAAAGCCCGCGGCACCGGCCCAGCTCTTGCGCTTCGAGCGATTGCTATAGCGAACGGTGAGCCCCGTGGCCTGGGGAATAACCTCCCGTGCGCCGCTGATCCGCTGAATCAACGGCAACAGTTCGTCGTAATACGCCTCATTGATCGGCGGCAGGCCCATTTGCAATTCGAGATTGGTGTCCGAGATCTCCTGCGTGCGGGCGACGTCGCTGGCGTGCGAGGTGAGTATGAACCCCTGCCGCTCAATCGACACTTCGTCGGCTGCGGTGCGCAGGTCGCGGATCACGATCTCGTGAGGTTCCATCGGCATGAGGTTTCGCTCCAGTTCCACCAGATCGAAACGCCCGCGCGGAATGTTGCGGTCGAAATAGTTGACCGTGGCGCGAAGGCTCCGGTCCGCGGATGGCCCGTAAGTGATGCTCCAGGTCATATCAATGTGCCTGCCATTCACGCCGCATGAGGCCAATGCCGGCCGCGCAGAGCAATGAAGGGATCGAAAGCAGTGCCAGAATCGAGGCCGGCGCCAGATGCCGGTCGATGAGCGTCGCGCCTGCCAGCGGTCCGGCAATAGCCCCAAGCCCGCCAATGACCAGCGCCCATGCCACGCCCGTGGCCTTGATCGCCGGCGGGTAGTAGGCTGCGGACAGCGCGTTGAGACATAACTGAGCGCCAGAAACGCCCGCACCGGTGAGCAGAAGGAGCACGACCCACGCAATACCACTCGGTATCACCGAGAACAACACGAGACTGACGGCGCAGAGACAGAACCCTCCCACCAGGGCGGCCTTCGTCGCGCCCTGGTCCATCAGCCGGGACATCAGCAGCCCGCCCGCGATTCCGCCGCCCTGGATCAAAACGGCGCCGCGCAACGCCGCGGCCGGGCCCCAGCCGGACAGCGCCAGCAATGTCGCGAGCCAGCTCACCAACACGTACAGGTTGAACATGTTGAGAATGAGCATTCCCCACAGCAGCAGCGTGCGCGCGAGATACGGCGGCCGAACGAGCCCCAGAATCGAACCACGCGGTGGCGCCGCGGTGGTGTGCAATCGAACGGTCGCCGGTTCGATATCAGGAGCTACTCTGTGCAGGATTTGAGCGATTCGGGGATCGCCTGGGCGACGCGCGAGCAGGAACTTCAGTGATTCGGGAATGCCCAGCGCGAGAAGCGCCAATAGCAGCGGCGCAAGGCCGCCAAACACAAACGCTCCGCGCCAGCCGAACGCCTGGAGGACCGGCGGGGCGATGAACCCCGCGCTGAACGCGCCGATGGGTGTTGCGATATTCATGAGCCCCATCACGAGCGAACGCTGTGCGACGGGCGCGTATTCCGAGGTCAGCGCGGCGCAGCTCGGGATTCCTGCTCCGAGTGCCACGCCGGTTAAGAGACGCCACACCACGAACTGCCCCGGCGTCGACGCCAGCGCCGTGAGGCAAGTAGCGACGCCGATGGCCGCCATGGTGATGATCAGCATGGTGCGTCGACCCAGTCGGTCTCCGAGAGGGCCCAGCAGGCCCGAGCCGAGGGAGATACCGATGACGACGGCGGACAGGGCCAACCCGAAGTTCGATGCCGGCACCGACCATCCCGCCGCAAGCGACGGCACCGCCAGGGCCATCACCTGGATGTCGTAGCCATCGACGAACAGGGTTGCGGCGCACAGCAGCGCGACCAGCACCTGAACTCGCGACATGGGGCGGTGGTCGATGAGATCAGCGAGCCCGATCTGCGACGACGCCGCGCGGG
>JAQGOE010000178.1 GCA_028293725.1 Gammaproteobacteria bacterium
CCGGGTCCTAACAATGCGATCACCGACGTGGCGGGCGTGGAAGTTGGCCAAATCACCCACGTGAGCGGCGAGGGGCCGCTGAAAGTTGGGACGGGGCCGATTCGGACCGGCGTTACCGTGGTGCTGCCTCGCGGGCGGGCGAGCGCGGCTTCTGTCTACGGCGGCTTCTTCGATCTGAACGGTAACGGCGAGCTCACGGGACAGTCTTACCTGCAGGATTTCGGCGTGGTCATCGGCCCTATCGGTATTTCCAACACGAACGCTATTGGCCAGGTCTACGCCGGCATCCAGCAGTGGACGCAACACGAGTTCGGGGTTGCGGCAACACCCGTGGTGGCTGAGACCTGGGATGGCCGACTCAACGACCTGGACGGATTCCATGTCCAGCCCGCAGATGCGGCTGCTGCGATCGAGGCCGCGCGGACAGGACCGGTAGCCGAAGGTAATGTTGGCGGTGGGACCGGAATGGTCTGTTTCGGCTTCAAGGGTGGAATGGGCACCGCTTCACGTAAGGTCTCGATCGCTGGTACAGACTACATGGTAGGCGTCCTCGTTCAATGCAACACGGGTGACCGTCAGACACTGCGCATTGCCGGCGCACCGGTGGGGTCCGAGCTATCGAATACCTGGCTTCCCTGTTATGACGCCGTGCTGTCCTCGCCGGACAAACTGCCGAAATGCACGGGCAACGCAGCCTCGGCGGGGCACACTCCACCGGATGTGGGATCGATCATCATCGTCGTGGGAACGGACGCGCCCTTGATGCCGGTGCAACTCAATCGGGTCGCGCGACGAGCCGCGCTGGGAATGGGGCGGCTCGGCTCCTACTCGGGTAATGGGTCGGGTGACCTGATCGTCTCTTTCACGACGGCCAGTGCTGCCGCGAACGATCCGGATCAGACCCATCCATCGGCGCTCACCCCACTCGCCAACGAAGCACTCGATCCACTGTTCAAAGCCGTCGTCGAAGCCACCGAGGAGTCGGTAGTCAACGCACTGGTGGCCGCACAGACCATGACGGGGGCCGATGGTTACCGCTTCTACAGTCTCCCGCATGCACAGTTGCGGGCAATACTGAAGCATTACGGACGGCTCGAGGGAGGGCGCGCACCATGACTTCGGGTTTCAAGCTGACTTACTCGACCATGTTCTCGCCGCCGCCCGAGTTGCATACACGCTTCGACGACGCGATGGCGCGAGCGTTGCAAACACTCGGTCGCCGACATGCGTTGTATATCGCCGGAGGCGATCGGTCCGGGTCGCATCCTGTGCCGAGTCGCAGTCCGGCAGACCAGGATCTGATCCTGGGTGAGTTCGCAGTGGCGACGCCCCAACATGCGAACGAGGCCATGCAAGCCGCGCACCGCTCCTGGCAGGAATGGAAACAGACCCCGCCCTCCAAACGTGCCGAATTGCTACGAAGAGTCGCCCAACTCATCGAGGAGCGCGTCTTCGACATCGCGGCCGCCTTGACCCTGGAGGTCGGGAAGAATCGCATGGAGGCTCTCGGCGAGACGCAGGAGACGGCCGACTTTTTCAACGGATATGCCGATGAGTTCGAGCGCAACCAGTCCTTTGATCGTCCGTTGCCGGACGATCCCCTGACGGGCTATGTCTCGCATAACCGCAGTGTAATGAAGCCCTACGGGCCCTGGGTTGTGATCAATCCTTTCAACTTCCCCTTTGCACTGGCGGGCGGGCCGGTGGCCGCCGCACTCATAACGGGTAACACGGTCGTGCTGAAGGGAGCGCCGACAACTCCCTGGGCCGGTCGTCTGCTGGCCGATTGCATCCGTGATGCGGGCCTGCCGCCCGGCGTTTTCAACTATCTCAGCGGTACTGACGATCGGGTTGGTCCGGCGCTGACGGGTCATCCGCTGACGGCCGGCGTGACGTTCACCGGCTCTCACAACGTCGGGATGCAGATTGCCCGCGGACTGCAGACCGGCCCCTATCCGCGACCCTATATCGCGGAAATGGGAGGTAAGAACTCCTGCATCGTGACGGTCTCCGCCGACCTCGATCGTGCGGCCACCGGCATCGTCCGTTCCGCTTTCGGCATGGGCGGACAGAAATGCTCCGCATTGTCCCGGTTGTATGTGCGCCGCGAGGTTGCCGACCCCTTGTTGGAGCGCCTGCTGCGTCAGACGAGTGCCTTGGGGGTTGGAAATCCTGCTCTACAGAAAAACTGGCTCGGGCCGGTGGCGACCCTGGCGGGTTACCAGAACTACGCCCGCTATGCGGATCAGCTTTGCACCGCAGGCGCGCGTCCACTCCTTGCCGGCGAGCAGTTGCGAGACGCAGACTTGGCGCGAGGATTCTACGTGCGGCCCATTGTCGTCGAAGCGCCTCCGGATCATCCTCTGTGGGAGAAGGAGATGTTTCTCCCGATCCTCATGGTCCAGCGCGTATCCTCCAATGAAGAGGCGATGCAGCTTGCAAACCGCTCGTCATTGGGGCTCACCGCCGGCTTTTACGGCGCGAGCGACGAAGTGGGTTGGTTTCACGAGCACATCGAAGCCGGCGTGACGTATGCCAACCGTCCACAGGGCGCGACTACTGGAGCGTGGCCGGGGTATCAGCCGTTCGCCGGTTGGAAGGGCTCGGGTAACACCGGCAAGGCCATCGCGTCTTTCTACTATCTGCCGCAATATATGCGGGAACAGTCTCAAACCGTAGTGGAGTAGGGCTATGGAACTCCTGCCCCTGGCCGATGCAATCGGGCGTCACGTCCATGACGGGCAGAGTATTGCCCTGGAGGGATTCACACATCTCATCCCGCATGCCGCCGGGCACGAGATCATCCGACAACAGCGGCGCAACCTCCATCTCATCCGCATGACGCCGGACCTGGTCTATGACCAGATGATCGGGATGGGATGCGCGAGCCGACTGACTTTCTCCTGGGGTGGAAATCCTGGTGTCGGGTCGTTGCATCGGCTGAGGGAGGCGATCACGACGGACTGGCCCGCGCCGCTGGCCATCGTCGAGCATTCACACGGAGAAATGGCCGTCGCCTATCAGGCCGGTGCAAGCGGCCTGCCGTGTGGGCTGATGCGCCGTTACGCCGACACCGGTCTCGCCAGCGTACCTGGCGCACCGTTGCGCTCTCTCGAGTGTCCGTTTACGGGTGTTGCATTGGCCGCGGTGCCCGCTATCAACCCCGACGTTACAATACTTCATGCGCAGCAGGTCGATGCAAATGGAAACGTCCTGATCCGCGGCATTCTTGGCGCCGCCAAGGAAGCCGCGATGGCCGCTGACCGTTTGTTGATTACGGTCGAGGAGCAGGTCGAGCGCTTCGATGCGGACATGAATGCGGTCGTGTTGCCCGCAGCGACGATCGCGACCGTGAGTATTGTCCCGGGTGGTGCCTATCCCTCTTACGCGCAGGGCTACTATCCACGCGATAATCGCTTTTATATTGCCTGGGATGACATCTCGCGGGATCGTCAGGCATTTACTGCATGGATGGAGAGACATGTTCTGGGTGTTCGTGATCACGAAGAGCACCTGCGCGTGCTGGGAGTGGCCGCATGAATTCGACGGGCGCATCTGACTACACCGCTGAAGAGATGATGACGGTGACCGCGGCCCGGCAGCTCCGCAACGGCGCGGTGTGTTTCGTTGGTATAGGGCTTCCCAGCGCAGCTTGTAATCTCGCGCGCATGACTCATGCGCCGGACCTCGTGCTCATTTACGAGTCGGGCACCGTCGGGACGCGACCGCGCGTACTGCCACTGTCGATTGGTGACAGCGAGCTGGCGGAAACCGCCGCCGCCGTCATCCCATTGCCCGAGATTTTCACTCACTACTTGCAACGGGGTCGTGTCGACGTGGGTTTTCTCGGTGCGGCGCAAATCGACCGCTACGGAAACCTCAACAGCACCGTGATCGGGGACTATTCCCGTCCCACCGTGAGGTTGCCGGGTGCCGGAGGCGCACCGGAAATCGCGACTCACGCGCGCGAGGTGCTGATCATCATCAAACAGTCGCCGCGCACTTTCGTGCCCCGTTTGGATTTCCGTACGTCCTGCGGATTCCTGGAGGGAAATGGGACGCGCCGCGCTGCCAAGTGCCCCGGCCGAGGGCCGCAAGCGGTGATAACGGATCTTGGAGTGTTACGCCCCGATCCGCACACCGACGAGCTGCAATTGACGGCGCTTTACCCGGGTGTGACAGTGGAGGCGGCGCAGAAGGCGACAGGTTGGCCACTGCGGGTCGCGGACGAGCTCGAGGTGTTGGCGGCACCTGATCCAGTGGATCTGGCGAGTCTGCGGGATCTACACGCGCGCACCCGGGCCGCCCACGAGAGTCCGGTACGAATCGTTTTGCCGACTGCGAACCGTGGCGGTCGCGCGGCATCGAGGAGCTGATATGCGTTTGCCCCATGTCCGTATGCCACTGCCGGGTCCGAAGGCGCAGGCGTTGATCGAACGCGACCGTCTCGTCAGCACCCCCTCGTATCCGCGTGACTATCCCTTTGTGATGGCGAAAGGTCGTGGAGCGGAAGTTTGGGATGTCGACGGCAATCGTTTCCTCGACTTCGCGTCCGGGATTGCGGTCTGTAGTACCGGTCACGCCCATCCGAAGGTTGTCCAGGCCATCAAGGATGCGACGGACGATTTTCTGCATATCTCGAGCGATTACTGGCACGAGCGCATGACGAGGCTCGGCGAGCGAATCAACTCACTCGCGCCGATGCGCGAGCCGGTGCAGGTACTCGTGTGTCAGAGTGGCACCGAGTCCGTCGAGGGCGCACTGAAACTCGCTCGCTACGTCACCGGGCGGCCGCGATTCATAGGCTTCCTCGGCGGCTTCCACGGACGCTCCATGGGCTCGCTGTCGTTCACGGCCAGCAAATACACACAGCAGGCCGGCTTTTTTCCAACCATGCCCGGCGTCACGCATGTGCCTTATCCCAATACCTTCCGGCCGTTGTTCGCGGGGCCGGATCAGGGCCGGGCAGTGCTCGATTACATCGAGACGATGCTCTTCCAGTGCAACGTGCCGCCGACCGAGGTCGCCGCGATACTGGTCGAGCCTATCCAGGGTGAGGGGGGTTACCTCGTACCCCCGGATGGCTTTCTGCAGGGGTTGCGCGATCTGTGCGACCGGCACGGCATTCTGCTGATTTTCGATGAGGTGCAGAGCGGCATCGGACGCACCGGGCGCATGTTCGCGAGTCAGCACTGGGGCGTGTCGCCAGACATCATGACTCTGGCCAAGGGATTGGGGTCGGGGTTGCCCATCGGTCTGACCGTGGCCTGCCGCCGCCACATGGAGAAGTGGAAGCGGGGCGCTCACGGCAACACTTATGGAGGCAATCCGATCACCTGCGCCGCGGCGCTCGCCACCCTGGACCTCGTCGAACACGAGTACACTGCCAATGCCGCCACCGTTGGAGAGTATTTCATGGGTCGACTGCGTGAGCTTCAGAACCGCTTTGGTTGCATCGGTGATGTGCGCGGTAAAGGGCTCATGATCGGCATGGAACTCGTGGAGGACCGCGTGAGCCGCAAACCCGCCAGGGAGTTGGCTGACAAGGTGCTCACACGGGCATTCCACAATGGGCTGCTGCTGCTTTCCTGTGGCGTCAGTACGGTGCGTTTCATTCCGCCGCTCATGATCAACAAAGCGCATGTCGACGAGGCCATGGCTCTGTTGGAAAGTGCGCTGACCGAAGCGCTCGCGCCGGGTTGAGCGGCGCGCCGCATGACAGACGCTTCCCGGCCCGAGGCGAATACTTCTACGGCTGACGCGGGCGCTCCTTCGTCCGAAACCAGGGCACTCGGGTTCTGGACTTGTGCGGCGCTGGTGGTTGGCAACACCATCGGCGTAGGCGTCTTCCTGATGCCCGCGTCCCTGGCGCCTTACGGATTGAATGCGTTGCCCGCGTGGGGCATCACTACTGTCGGCTGTGTGGTGCTGGCAATGGTGTTCTCGGGTCTCGCGCGAACTTATCCCGCAGACGATGGGCCTTACGCCTACACGCAACGCGCTTTCGGCAGTGGCACCTCTTTTTATGTGTTGTGGTGTTACTGGGTTTCCACCTGGGTGACCAATGCCACCATCGCCATCGGTGTGGTCGGCTACCTGACCATCCTGGTTCCGTCTCTGCAGAGCACCCCCTGGTTGCCGCCGGTGGTGTCGCTGTCGCTCCTGTGGCTGTTCGTGTTGATCAATTGCCTGGGCATCCGCACGGCGGGCTGGATGCAGATGGTCACGACGGTTTTGAAGCTGCTTCCCCTGGTCGGCATTGTGATCCTGGGAATTTGGCAACTCATCGTGCATCCGTCGGTCTATGTCGCGCACGTCCCGCCGAATCCGGTCTCGCTGCAGGAAGTGATGGCCGCTTCGACTATCGCTCTGTACGCGATGCTCGGCATCGAGTGCGCCATGATCCCGGCCGGAAAGGTTATCGATCCGGCGCGCACCATTCCCCGCGCGACCATAGTGGGCACCGTCGCCACGGCTCTCATCTGCATGTCTGTTTCGATCGTCCCGATGCTGTTGATTCCGCAGGCGCAGCTGAGCACCTCCAACGCGCCGTTCGCCGACCTGTTCGGTCAATATCTGGGAGCGCAGTACGGGCCGTGGTTGGCGCTGTTCATTGTCATTAGCGGCCTGGGCGCGTTGAATGGCTGGACCCTGGTGGTGGGTGAATTGACGCAGGCGTTCGCCCGGCATGGCAACTTTCCCGCGGCGCTGGGGAAGGTGAATTCCCGGGCGGCTCCGGTGTATGCCTTCCTCCTCACGGGCGTGGCGGCCAGTATCACGCTCTGGTTCAATTACAACGCGTCGATGACGAAGGTCTTCACTTTCCTCAGCGTCCTAGTGACCGCCGCGAACCTGCCGCTCTACCTGGCGTGCTCTCTTGCGGTCTTGGTGTTATGGAGGCAGGGCAAGATCATGCGTGTGGGGCTTCGGGAACTCACATGGTTCGCGGCTGCGCTTCTGGCGCTCGTGTATTGCGTCTGGGTATTCGTAGGTATGCACCGGGAGGATCTGCTCTGGGCCCTTGCGCTGGCCGCGGCCGGCATTCCGTTTCACATCTGGGCCGTGTGGGCGCGCCGCAATACCGCCTCCTCGAATGAGGCAAATAAAAGTACTGTAACTATTTGAAAAGTGACGCGTTATAGGCCTACGTTCAAGTGTGCGCCGCGGCATAATTCCGGTCTTCCCACAGCCCCCTAGTTTGGGGGGTTGCCCTCCCACCTCGTTTTTCCGCATAGTCTTCCCCCGAAGGGATCTCGCCGCATAAAAGTGCCGTGCATCGGCCCAGCGTAGCGATCTTGAGGTAGCCCCTATGTGGTTCCGTCGTCTTACCGCGTGCATCGTGGCCTTTGTGCTGGCCACGCTCAGTGCGAGTTGCGCCACGACCAAGTCCGTCGGTACCAACATCCAGCACGCCTATAACCATGAGCCCATCGACAAGCAGGGCCTCAGCCAGGCGCTTGCCTCCGACACGAAGGACATGGAGGCCAACCTGGTGGTGCTGCGCCGTAAGGTCGAAGCGGCTTACGCGTTGTTGAAAACCAACGTTCAGAAGCGCTGGGGCCAGAATGACACCAAGGTCGCCAACCGTACCGTGTACGTCAAGTACACACAGGGCTACAAGAGCCGGGTGATCACCGATTTCGATCATGGGACGCTGACGGTCGAGACCGTCGACGACACCGATCCCCAGGGGAGCCTCAAGGCGACGATCGCGGCCGCATTGCTCACCACGAGTGATCCAGCGACGGTGGATCTGTTCACCGACAAGGATGTGACTCTGGAATCAAATCGCCGGCCCTACCTTTACGGGTTGATACACGACAACCACGGCAAGTCGATCCTCACCCGGGACCAGGCGCAGCAGTTCGCGAGTTACCTGGTGCCGGCGAAAATGCAGACGCGCTCGACCGACACGGAGCAGGGCGGCAAGCCTGCGGTGTTCGTGCGCTTGACGATGGTGAAGAACTTCGAGGCGAAGGGCGCCGAGCGCTATCGCGCCAGTGTCGACAAGTACGCCGCGCAGTACAATGTCAGCCCGAGCCTGGTGCTCGCCATCATGCGGACGGAGAGCAACTTCAACCCCTTCGCGGTGAGTGGTGCCCCCGCTTACGGCCTCATGCAACTGGTGCCGACCAGCGGCGGACGCGCCGCCCTGAAACGGGTGCAGGGCGTCGATCAGACGCCGACCCCTGAATTCCTGTTCGATCCGGATCATAACATCGAGCTCGGGGCGGCTTACCTGGGCGTGCTCGGCAACACGGAGTTCCATGCCATCGATAATCCGGATTCCAGGGATTATTGCGTCATCGCGGCCTATAACACGGGACCGAGGAACGTGACCCGTACGTTTGCCAACGATAGGACCGAGGCGCTGACCGACATCAACGGCCTGCCGCCCGCGGCACTGTTCGACAAGCTGCGGACCGATCTTCCCTTGGAAGAGACTCGCCAATACGTCGTTAAGGTGACGGGCTATCGCAAACAATTTGTGAATGTGCCGGCTGTGGGCGCGCCTGCCACCACCCCGCCGCCTGCTCCGGCGACCACGGCGGCCACACAGCACCCCACGAAGTCCTGACCTCCGACGGTTAGCCCTTGCGCGACACGCCTGCTGCTGTCGCGGTCCGCTCCACCTCATCCGCGAGCTGCCGCGCGGCGGCCTCAAGGCTTTCGAGTACTTCGGGATCCCGGATGGGACCCGGCAGCGCGGCTTTCGCAAGTCGCTCCAGGTGCGCCGCATACTGACTGATGCGTTGGAAGCCGAAAGTCGTCCCGGTGCCGTGAATCCTGTGAGTCACCCATTCCAACTGGGCGATGGCGCCCACGTCACCCGCGACGCACGCGTGCAGACACGCGCGGATCGTGACTAACTCGCCCAGCGTGCGTCGAAGAAATTGCACCCCCAGTTTCGCAACACGCTCCTGCAGGGCTGCTTTCCCGCCAGTCCGCTCATCCGGCATGGGCCAGCCTTTCCCACATCTCCAGGACCTGGTCCGCCAGGCGCATGGGATCGAAGGGCTTGGCGATCACTCCGATGGCTCCGATCTGCAGAAATCCCGAGACTTCGTGGGGCATGGCTTTCGCCGTCATAAAGACCACGGGGATGCTCGCTAGGGTCGCATCCGCGCGCATCCTGGCGAGCGTGGCCGGCCCGTCCATATCCGGCATCATGACATCGAGGAGCACCAGGTCCGGCCTCTGCTCGCGCATGAGTGCGAGCGCCTGGCTGCCCGAGTCGCAGGTTTGGACTGACAGGTCTCCGGACAGGCTGAGTGCCATTTCGACGATCTCGCGAATGTGCGGCTCGTCGTCCACGTAAAGGACGTTTTGAAGGAGGGCGCGCTCCACCGATCAGGCCTGGGGGGATTTGCCGCCGGTTGCGGCGGCCAGCGCGGCGCGAGTCTCCCGCAATTCCCGCCTGAGAGACCAGGTGGTGACGGCCGTATGAACGCGGGCCAGCAACTCGGGATCCCGTATTTTCTTCGACAGGTAGTCGTCCACGCCGGCCTGGTAGCCGCGCTCGTAGTCCACGTCGCCGTCCTTCGATGTGAGCATGATCACATAGAGGTCGCCCATGCCCCGCGCGCGCAAGCGCTCGGTGAGCTCGATACCGTCCATCGCGGGCATCATCCAGTCGACAATCAGGACCTGGATGGTTTGTGCGTCCAACAGGTCGAGCGCTTCGGTGCCATTGCTGGCCTGTGCGACCTGAAAACCCCGGTACTCCAGGCGGTCGCTGATGAGCGCGCGCTCCAACTCATCGTCATCAACTACCAGGACTGTGAGCGGCATCTCGTCCGAAAGGGTCCGCAGCCGAGTAGTAATGGCACCGGCGTCTATCGAATTATCACGAGCCATTCAGCATTCCTTCTTCAACGAGCCTGCAAGCTTCCTGAAAGCTAATACCCTCCCTATGAAGCCTTGCTGCGCATCAGTTTCTCACAGACCTTGGACTCATTCCGTGAAACCGGCCGAATGGGGTCGGTCTGCGAATGGCAACGGTCGCGCTAACGCATGTCCCAGGGACGGCGCTGCGTCCCCTTTTGCTTGATGAAGTCCGCTCCCTCCACATGGGTCGGACGCACCGCTCTTCTGGCGGCGCTCTATTTTCTGAGCGGCAAACTCGGGTTGCTGTTGGCGTTGCCCCCTGGATATGCCACGGTCATCTGGCCCCCCTCCGGCATCGCCCTCGGGATGCTCATCGTTTTCGGGTGGCGGCTCTGGCCCGGCGTGTTGGTGGGCTCATTTCTGCTGAACGCCTACAACTCGGGGGCTTATTCCCCTGAGCACGGATTGTTGCTGTCCAAGGTGCTGGCCGCACTCGGTATCGCGGCCGGCTCGACCCTGCAGTCGGTGGCCGGCCGGGCCTTGATCGCCCGCTACATCGGCCTGCCGCTGCGGTTGAATCAACCGGTCGACCTGGTGCGGCTGTTCACCCTGGCGGGCCCTGTTGCCTGTTGTGTCGGGTCAACGGTGGGTGTGAGCACGCTCTACCTGTGTGGACTGCTGGCTCCGCAGAACATCCTGGATAACTGGCTTGCCTGGTGGGGCGGGGATACCTTCGGCGTCCTCGTCTTCCTGCCCCTGGTGCTGGCCGCCGCCGGCAGCCATGCCCGTCTCGTGTGGCGCGACCGGCCGTTGGATGGGTTGCCGGTCGTCGCGATGTTGGCGTTGGTCACCTCGCTCGGCGTCACCTTCTATGCCTGGAAGTTCACCGCGGAGAGTGTCAGGGCACAGAATCAAGGTGCCTTCGCGGGATTGGCGCTCGAAAATGAAGTTGCCCTTAGGCACCGCCTCGATTCGTACGATCACGCTCTGCTGGGTGCGGTCGCGTACTTCCTCGGATCGGATAATGTGTCGCGCGAGGAATGGCGCACGTATGTGCGTACCATCGAGTTGAAGAAGAACTTCCCGGGCATCGACGGTATGGGCTATATCGAGCCGGTGCCGACCGGATCACTCGTGGACTACCTGGCGCAGGCGCGCCGCGATCACGCCTCGCAATTCACTATTCATCCGGACACGCAGGGCAAGCCCTACTACCTGGTGAAATACTTCGAGTCGCAAACCGCCACCTCCAACGCGATTGGATTCAACATCGCCTTCGAGGCCAATCGCCAGCAGGCGGCCGAACTCGCCCGCGACAGCGGCGAGTCGACCATCAGCGGCAACATCGTTCTGCACCGTGACGGACAGGCCACTCCGGGGTTCATGCTCCTGCAGCCGATGTATGCGCCCGGTAAGAGTGTCACGACCGTCGCCGACCGGCGTGCCGCGCTCCTGGGCTGGATCTTCTCTCCGGTGGTCGCACGGAAGTTCCTCCACGCTCTCACGGCGAGTCAGGGCGCGCTCCTCGACGTCAGAGTTTACGACGGAACGGCCGAGTCCCAGCAGAGCTTGGTATATGCCGACGGGGAGCAGTCTACCGGGACACCCGCTTTCGAGGTCCGCCGCCAGATCAACGTCATGCACCAGCAGTGGCTGGTCGTGTGGACGAGCACGCCGGCCTTCGAGCAGACTCACCGCAACACCGAGCCTGTGTTCGTGCTCGTGGGCGGACTGTTGTTCACGGGCTTGCTCGGCATATTCGTCACCATGTTGACGGTTCGCCGCGCCGAGACCATGGAGTGGATGATCCGGGAGAAGGGTTATCTCCTACCGGCGGCGATCTTTCTCTGCGTGAGTGGCGGGGCGTTTTATCTCTATCATGTTCTTGACGTGGGAGAGCGGCGCTTCGTGCAGGGCATCGTGGCGGAGCGCGCGGCCAAGATCCGTCTGCTGGTCGACGCGGAAACCAAGAGCAGGATCAAGGCGCTGGTTCGCATGGGACAGCGTTGGGAAGCCGCCGACGGAACGCCGCAGGAGCAGTGGCGCAAGGACGCCGCAAACTATATCGACCAGCTGGACGGGTTGCGCAGCCTGCAGTGGCTGGATTCAACCCGCCACGTGCGTTGGATCGAGCCCCAGGAGGACGGGGAAAAGGCCCTCGGTCTGAATGACATTGTCGCCTTGGCGCCGACCGAGGTGCGGGTGAGTGTGTCGGACCGCAGCGCCGTGGTGTTGACCTCACCGCTGGATACGGGGCGGGGAAACCGGGCGTTCATAGCTTATCTGTCCCTGCATAACGATGGAAATTTCGACGGTTACATCGCCGCCGTGTTCGCGGTCGACGATTTCTTCGCCGCCGTCATTACTCCCGAAATTGTAAACGACTTCGATGTGGCAATTGCGAGCGACGGCAGGAAATTGTTTGAAAGCCATCTCCCCACGGGCTCACTCGAAGAGAGCCTGTCGTATCAGGGTGACTTGCAATTGTACGGCAAGGAGTGGGCACTGACTCTCGCGCCGTCGCGGCAGTTTACCGCGCGCTACCGCACGTGGATGCCGGCGGCCATGTTGGGAGGCGGACTCCTCATCGGCGCGTTGCTTGCGTTACTCGTGCGCGCTGTCCTGGTCGCGAAGCTGCGCTCCACCTACCTCAAGGCAAGCGAGGAAACCTTCCGCTCCGCCATGGAATCGGCCTCCATCGGTATGGCGCTGGTGAAGTTGGACGGCCGCTTCATGAAGGTGAACGGCGCGCTGTGCACCCTGTTGGGTTATAGCGAGGCTGATCTACTTGCCAACGATTTCCAGTGCATCACGCACCCCGACGATTTGAATCGTGACCTCGACTACCTGCAGCGCACGGTGGCGGGGGACATCAGCCGCTACCGGATGGAGAAGCGCTACTTCCACAAGAGCGGCCGGATCATCTGGACGCTGTTGAGTGTCTCGCTCGTCCGTGACAGCGGGGACCAGCCCACCTATTTCATCTCGCAGATCCAGGACATCAGCGAGCAGAAGGAGGTGGAGCGCATCAAGAACGAATTCATCTCCGTGGTGAGTCATGAGCTGCGGACTCCGTTGACGTCCATCCGTGGCTCGCTTGGGCTGATCCTGGGGGCCTTTACAGGCCAACTGCCGCAGAAGGTGGGGCGACTGCTCGACATCGCACACAGCAATTGCGAGCGCTTGATCCTGTTGATCAACGACATTCTCGACATCGACAAGATTGCCTCGGGGAAGATGCGCTACGACATGCAGGAACTGTCGCTGGCGCAGGTCGTACAAAAGACAGTGCAAGCCACGGAATCCTACGCGCAGAAATTTGCCGTCAGCCTGGAAGTCGAACCGATCGCGGCGGATATCCGGATTACGGTTGATGAGGATCGGCTGGGCCAGGTTCTGTCCAACCTCCTGTCGAACGCCATCAAGTTTTCCCCGCAGCACGGGGGAGTGGTGCTCACCGCGCGCCTCGATGCGGATCGGGTGCGTCTGAGCGTTGCCGACAGCGGTCCGGGTATTCCCGACGAATTTCGCGGTCGCATTTTCGAAAAATTCTCCCAGGCGGATTCCTCGACGGGACGGCGCGCCGGGGGCACGGGGTTGGGTTTGCATATCACCCGGCAAATCGTCAGCCACATGCATGGAACGATTGGATTCGATACGCAGCTCGGTCAGGGCACGACGTTCTGGATCGAATTTCCCGTGGTGGCTGAACAGGAGCGGCAAATACCGCAGCCCGCCTTGGCCGCCCCATCGCAGCGGCCCCGGCCGGGAATATTGCACGTCGAGGACGACGAGGATCTGAGCAAGGTCCTGGCGGCGGCCTTACAAGACCGGGCTGATGTGACTCTTGCCAGCAACCTCCAGGAGGCGGAACGACTGCTGAAGACGCGGAAGTTCGCCATGGTGGTGCTCGACATCCGTCTGCCCGATGGCTCCGGGCTCGACCTGTTGGATCGCCTCGAGAGTCTGACGGGTCCGCCCGTTCCGGTCGTTATTCTGTGCGCCGACTCACCGCCGCCTGAAGTGCACGAGCGGGTGGCGGCGGTCATGGTAAAGACGCGGATGTCCGAAACGAAAATCGTGGAGACGATTCTGGGCGCGCTCGAGCACGAGCAGATGACGCTCGCTGTTTGATGGTTCTCCTAACGATAATTCGCGCGCAATATCGATCCGGCGGGTGATCCCCGCTCCCGGT
>JAQGOE010000030.1 GCA_028293725.1 Gammaproteobacteria bacterium
TTCGAGATTTCCGCACCACCCTTCACACTGCCCGTGCGAACTTCCATCGGTCACTCGGTCACGCCCCCTGTTGCCGTCAGGACGCTCTGAGCGCCGCGCGGCGCTGGTCGACCCGCGCTAGCTGCCAGCCCGCCTCTACCGGCTGCTAGCCGACAACCCCCCCGGACAAAAAAAGCTTGCACGATGTCGGCTCTCATCGATCCCCCGCGTCCTTGGGGTATCGCATCGAGCGTTCCCTTAACTCATTATCGAAAGGTCAAAGGAGACCCATTCATGAAAATCACTGTGGAAACTGTCGTCAATGCACCGGTCGCAAAGGTCTGGAGCGCCTACACGACCCCGGCCGACATCATGAAATGGAATACGGCCTCTGATGACTGGCACACCACGAAATCCACCGTCGATCTGCGCGAGGGCGGGGTATTCTCATCGCGCATGGAGGCCAAGGACGGTAGTTTCGGCTTTGACTTCGTCGGAACGTATACCAAGATCGTGCCTGAGAAACTGATCACATATTCGTTCGGAGACCGCACCGGGAAAGTCGAATTTATTCCGGGAGCAAACGGCGTGACCGTGCGCGTCACGTTCGATGCGGAAACGACGCATCCAGAGGAACAGCAACGTCAAGGCTGGCAGGCTATTCTGAATAACTTTGCCAAACATGTGGTGGCCAAATAGCCGTCATTCGATGTCGCAGGTAACTCGGGCACGGACCGTACACCGTTCAATCACGTTGGTGAGGTCCGAGACGAGCTCCCTGGTTGGAAGTCACACACCGAGGAACAGAAAATCGAGTGCCGCGACAATATCGTTTCGGTATCCCACCAGTTGGTCCTTTACGCCGCGAAGCTCCGCGACACCCACAGGCGTCATTCGTGGAACGAGCAAAACATGCTCCACGCCCAACACCTTGACGACTGGGGTCAAGCGACCGGACACGCCTGGCATGTTTGCGCGGGCGACCAGCGGGGCCACCATCCGGTCACGACCCGTATCCGCCAGCTCAGATTGAAGTATCGTCACAAACGGGAAAGCGTTTCGGGCTCGCGGAATCGGATTCTCGAACACGTCGTATTGGCTCACGGGTTGTTATCGTCGCTCGCGTCGCGATAGTGCTCCCGGACCATCTCTGGAAAAGAGCCATGCGTGGACTCGTAGGCATCCAGCGCCTCGATATCTCGGCGGACCTCCACCTTGAGTTGCTCTGTCTTGAGTCGGGCCACTTCCTGAGCCAAAGCTTGCTCAGCAATTTGCGAAGCGTTGATGCCGCAACGTTTGGCCAGAGCGTAAAGATCTGAATTCAGGGTCAGACTGACGGTCTGCTTCGCGGCCTTGTGGTCATAGAAGGGTCTCATCGGCGCTCCTGCTAAGGACGCGTGAATTTCACCCATGCATTATACAGGGGTCAATTACATCTGTCAGTTGCACCCCCCGGGACTACTTGAGCATCTCACAAGTCGTTGAAATTGCTGATAAAACGTCCATTCCGCCCGGACGGCCGTACTATACCGTAGAAGTGGGCGGCACTCGGTTCATCGCCGCTCGAGGCCGCTTTCGTACCCACACCCATGCGATGGCCAGCCACACCGGGGTCGCGAAAAGGAGCCATGGCAGGTTTTGCTGCGTCATTCCCGGAACGCAATGCAGCAGCAATCCGAGAAACACCGCGCAGAGTTGAACCGCAACTAGCGTCCGGGCGAGTGGGCTATCGCCTATTGGTTTCCGTGTTCTCCACGCCGCCCCCAGCATGGCGAAGGCGAGTGGATTGAAGATGAGCAGGTTCGCATTCTCCCAGGCGGCGCGATGCGTCGTGAGCATCCAAAGCGCGAGTAACAGCGTGCCGGTGACACCCGCACCGACAAGAAACGCAATCGAGACAGAAGCGTAAATAGTCGGACACCGTCGCCGCGAGGTTAGCATGATGGTGGCGAACGCCAAGCCGGCGATACCAAGCGGTACACCAAGTTGAGGTGGCGTTGTGCCGGGCGGCATTAGACGGTCTCGTGCGATTTGCCGCTCGCTAACAACCAACGGTTTGGCGCCTCCGCGACCGTCAGGGATCCTTACGCCGCGCATGTCCTGCGCGAGTGCCATCGGTAGAAAGCTTTCTTCCCATTTGTTCAGCGGATAATCAGCGAAAGGCCCGAGCCCAACGTCCACCGCAAGCATCAACACCGGCTGCTTACTCATGAGGCGGTCGATCTGCTGTCGATAGGCCATTGGCGCGCTCCGGGCGACGAGGGCCGCTCGCAGTGCACCGCCCAGCGCCGAGTTCAAAGCATCGCGCACACGCGTTGCGCAGTTGTTCGTCAGGTAGTCGTAGTCATAGCCAACGTTTTCAGGTCGCAAGTTCCAAATAAGGAATGCGCGCAGGCTCACCGCTTGCGCGACCGTCAAGGCGAGTCGCTGTTCGAGAACCGACCGGCCGGCCTCGATATAGTCCCGTTGGGCAAAACCACTCGGGCGTATGTCGATCATGTACCGCATGTGGCCGCGCGCGAAGTCCCAAAGGAAAGCATGTTCCACGAAATCAAACACACCGTAGTTGAAGTCCGCGGACTTGCCTGAAACGCGGTCACGGATCCGAATCGCGTCATGCCCGAAGCGCTCCCAGTAAATTTCGCCGGGACCGTAACTGATGAGTGATACCTCCAGATCCTCACCCGGCGCGTCGACAACTCCGGCGTGCGCGCGCAGAGCGACGCAGCAACCGAGCAATAGGCCGTAGCACCCGATTGCGCTTCTTGCCCAGATCATCTCAATCTTTCCGTCGGTGCAATGCTGCGCGGCTAACCTGTTGCGTCGAGAAACAGAATCGCGCAGCCCGAGATGAGCACGAGGAATCCAGCGATGTTGACCCTCAGCCAGCGCGCGCCGCCGGCAGCCTGTACGGCAGTCCGAGCGGCCCGCCAATAGAAAAAGGCACCAGCCACGACGAGCACGAGTTCCACTGTGATCGCAGCCGTGGGGAATCGCCACAGGCCGAAGCCCAGCTTCGGAAGATTGCCGAGGTTTCCTGGCAAAATTGGCATGTCGTTACGGTGCACGATCAAATCCAACAGCCAGTGGGAGAATACAACAGCACCCAACACGGCGCCGCAGCGGCGACCCCAGGGAATTCCCGCGACGGCTCCGTAGACTCCCGCAAGGAGTAGCGCTCCGAGCACGGAGTGCGTGTAGTCCGCATGGATGATCCCGGCGCCGTAGCCGCCCCGCGTACCGGGTACCGTCTCGATAGATTCAATTCCTGCGATATACAACGGACCAGGGCTCGCAGTTCACCAGTGAGGATTGGCTCGACGTTCTCAAGGCCACCGGCTGCCGCATTAGCATGGATGGCAAGGGCCGCTGGATCGACAACGTCTTTATCGAGCGGCTATGGCGCTCGGTCAAGTACGAGGAGGTGTATCTGCATGCCTACCGCAACGGTAGGGAGGCTCAACAACGGCTGCGGGCCTACTTCGAAACGTACAACAGCCGCCGCCTTCACCAGTCCCTGAACTACTGCACCCCGGACGAAGTTTACTTCGGTGCACCGGTCGCTCTGGCGGCCTGATTATGATGTCGAACCAGCATGCGGCGAATGAAATGGAGGCACCTGATCAAGTCGTAGGAGTCACGATCTGCGCGCGTGCAACCAAGCCACACGGTACCGTGATGTTGATCCAGGGTATGCGAACAGCGCGAGAGACGCCATCCGGTGGTTCGTTAGGCGCAGTTGGCGGCTCGCGCCAGGTCACCTCCAAGATCCAGCGTACGATGCCCCGTGATTTGGTCCATGTGAGCATCTTCGCAGGCCTAAACAGAATCGGTGCCTCGAAAGCATCGCTTAATGGAGGTCCGAAACTCGCGACAAGCGACGATGGTTGCATGTCGATAACCCTCTCCGGGGCAGGAAAAGGCGGAACCGACATCCACACAACCGCTGCGGCCAACGATAGAAGCAGAGTCAAGGCAACTAGCGACCGGAAACGCATGGGTCGTAACTACTCACTGCGATGTCCCCAAGGTGCCCGCTATTCTAGTACCTCGGTAGGCCGTTCTGCCCCCCTTCCAGGGCGTCAGACCGCGCTGCGGCTTTGCCGATGTAGAGAAGAGAGGACAGAAGCCCAAGATCGGAGGCAGAATGCCTCCTCTGTTGTTCATCCCCAGGCAGACATTCCCACTTATCCCAGCGGAGAATCTGTCCGAACTACCCGAGCCACGCATGGGTACGGGCGTTTATCGCCAACTTGACGAGATTGAAATAATGAGCACCGCTCATTGTTTCGGCGTTGAGCGCGCGATCCGCCGACCAGGACGCTTTTGAGGGCCGGACCCCTTCGACCTGGCCATCGCCGGCTCGGCTGCTGAACGTCGTGCGGCCTTGCGTAGACGCTCCTCGAGCTGCTGCCGCACAGTCGCTCCCGCCTTCAACTCGGAACGAGCGTCATGTAATTCCTGTCTCCGCTCGTCGCGCTCGGATCGCAGACGCTCGATCTGGCCGCGCAGATCTTTGATCTGCTGTTCCTGCTTCCTCGCAGTCTCTTTGGCGGTTTGTCGCGCACGATCCACCTCGAGCAGCCAGCGCGCTTCGGCCGCTGTATGCCGTTCCTCCAGCCGTGTACGCGCAGCCTGATATCCGGCGTTGGTCGTCTCGAGCTTCGTCCGGAGATCCGTCGCGTCGCCCTCAAGGGCCTCGATACGAACTCGCAGCCGTGAGCATTCCGCCTCGCGTTCTTGCAGTGTTGCCTCTAGCCGCTCGGCCCGACGATTACCGGCGACGAGTTGATCGCGTGCGAGGGCGAGGCCTTCCTCGAGAGCGAGTGCACGTGCGGCCATTGTTTGTTCGCGCTCATCGAGCTGCCGCGCGCGAGCGATTAGAGCCTCGTCCCGCTGCCTGACACTGTGTTCACGCCCCGCGAGTGTCTCCTGCAACGCGTTGTGCGCCCCTTCCAACGCTTCATTCCAGAGGTGTTGGAGTGACTGCGCCACACGTTCCGGCAGCTGCGGAAATTCCTGGCCAGGCACGTCCCGCAAACGAGCCCCCAATTTCGCCCACCAGGCATCCAGATGATCGTTGATGGTGTTGGGGGAGCCCCGGCCTAAACGCATCCGGACCCGATCAATGGTCGGTCGATCTCCTTGCACCAGCAACTCATCGGCCGCTCGAAACACATCCGCTTGTGAAATGCGCGGCGCCCGCCGCCCGAAGCTCGTCACGACGCCACTGGATTCGTCGCCGTCAGCGCCGGGTTGTTCCTTGCCAAGTGTGCTCATTTGCCGCCCTACCCTCTGGTTTCTCGACTCACGATAAATTATAGTTATCGTGAGTACACTCTAAGATTTGAGATATCTAAATCATATTCTAACGTAAATATGACTAAACGGCCTCACCGCGCGATCGCTGCCAAGGACCCGAACGCCCTCGTCCTGCACGCCACCG
>JAQGOE010000225.1 GCA_028293725.1 Gammaproteobacteria bacterium
CGTCGATGGTGGTGCCGCCTGGGGTTGAGGTGTGCGGCGGCGATTCCGGCGAGGCCGTATCGTCCACAGTTGCTCCCTCAATGCTGGGGCCTCCGCGGCCGAAAACGTCGCGAGTCGCATTCGGCGCGGCCGTGCCGGTCCGCCCGAACACGACCAGGCGGTCCCTCCCATGACGAATCAGGCGTTCAGAGTTTCGCGTGCGGAACGACCGGCCGCGGCCGAGAAGGAATATCGACTCGAGTAAGGAGGTCTTGCCGGAGCCGTTGCCGCCCCAGATTAGGTTGTGGCCGGGGTGTAGGTGCAGCTCGGCGTGCTCGATGCAGCGGAGGTCGTCTACGGTGAGGTCGATTAGGCTCAACTGGTGAGTCTCGTTGTCAGGCGCATGGGACTCGCCCTGAGCCGGCCGTAGCTTGCCCACCCGCCGATGCCGCAGGCACTGGATCGCCGAGCTTGGTACCCCGCCATAGCGTCGTCGCCCGCGACCAGCTTCTAATGTGCTGGCGGTTCCGCGCGGTTTGCCGACGCGCTGCGCAAACGTCTTTATCGTGTGTCCACGCCGCAAGCACGGTGTACAGAGCGAGTGAAGTCATCTGGGCACTGTGGGATGGATCGATCTCGAGGCGGGCGTGGGTGAAATCTGCTGCTTCACGAGATGGTAACGTGCCACGGAGCGCTGACTACTAAGTCTGATGGCGGGCCGCTATTTATGCAGCTTGCGATATGGCGAGCCCCCAAGTGAATCCCACCCCTATCTGTGTGGATGCAGCTCGACTAGACGGCTACCGACTGGGGTAGGGAGCTCCCTCGAAGTATGACTTTCCCTCTTTGCAAATAGCGGAGGGGGTTACGCGGACATGGACGCCTCGTTGGCCGCCGACGTCGAAAAGCAATTTGCCCTTGGCGATGTACAGGAAAGGCTGGGCGGTGTTGCCGAAGGGGATGTCGATCTGGTTACCGGCAAGGATCGTGGCTTCGCTACTGTGGCACTTACCGCTCTCTGGAGAGACGCCGTAGTTGACTACTTTGTCGGGGGTGATGACCCACCAGTTTTGGAAGCCTGGATTTACGTTTGCCCAGGTGCCGACGAACTCTGGAGATATCCGCGGTGCTTGAGATGTGGGCTCGGCTTTGGGTCGGGGTGAGGAGCATGCGGTGAGGATCTGCAGCACGACGCCGAGTACGAGGAACGTAGCTCCTGATGGCGGGGAGCATCCGCTCCAGGAACATCCTCTCATTGCGATTCTCGTTTTTTGAGGTCTCGTCGAAACGCTTCCTGCGCCGACGACACTGGCGACTAGAGACGCATCGGCATTACGACGTAGCGGGTGTGAACCGTTCCGGGGGCGTGGATTAGACAGCTGCTGTTGGCGTCTGTTAGGCCGATCTCCACTTTTTCGGTTTCGATGGCGCCCAGGGCATCCAGCAGGTAGTTCACGTTGAAGCCGATTTCGACTTCATCGCCCTTGTAGTCGACCTCGACCTGGTCTTCGGCCTCTTCCTGCTCGGGGTTATGTGCTTGAATTACAAGCAAATCGGGGCGGGCGGTGAGGCGGATGCCGCGGTACTTTTCGTTCGAGAGAATGGCGGTGCGTTGTAGAGCGGCACGGAGCGCCTCGCGGTCGGCTTCGACTTTCTTGCTGGGATTGGCGGGAATTACGCGACCATACTCCGGGAAACGACCGTCGATCAGTTTTGAAGTGAAGCGAATTTCGCCGATCTGGGCGCGAACGTGATTGGTGCCGATGGCGAGCTCGATGGAGCCTTCGGTTCCCAGGATCCGCTGCAGCTCCAGGACGCCTTTGCGCGGGACGATGACCTGCTGCTGGCTGGTTTTGCCGTCCTTCAGGGCCATCTCGCAGATCGCCAGACGGTGACCATCAGTGGCTACTGCGCGTAGAGATTTCCCATCCGTCTCGAGCAGCAAGCCGTTCAGGTAGTACCGCACGTCCTGCTGCGCCATCGAGAAATGGGTCTTATCGATCAAGCGCCGGAACTCGCCCTGCTCCAGGGTCAGGGTCTGCTGCGCATTGATCTCCTCGATAACCGGGAAATCCGTTGCCGGCAAACTCGACAGGGTGAAGCGGCTGCGCCCGCCTCGGATCGAGACACGTTCCCCTTCGGTACTTAACGTCACGCTCGTCTTCTCGGGGAGCGACTTGAAGATGTCGAGGAGCTTGCGACCGGGGATGGTGACGTCACCCGCCTGCTGCACGCTTACCTGCTTCGTGGCGACGAGTTCGACCTCCAGGTCGGTACCCGTGATGCTCAAGCGATTGTCCCGCGCTGAGAGCAGCACGTTCGCGAGCACGGGCATCGTCTGCCGTCGCTCGACCACACCGATTACGCTCTGCAGGGGAGCGAGAAATTCTTCGCGTGTTGCCGTTAGCTTCATATGAATCTCTTTTCTTCGATCTCTATCTTAATCTTAGATCTTCTTAATCTTAGAGATTATTACTGCAGTTATAGAGGGCCGTGATAACGGTGATAAGAATACTTGTTCAGCGTCATCAAGACTTTGCGTCATAAATTCTGCCACACAAGTTACGGCATCACCTGACCAACACCTGTGCGCCGCCTGTGCGTAACTTATCCCCGATTTCACCCACAAGTAATCCACAGGCTGGTACACATCATCCAGCCAGGGTTCTCAACAGGTTTGAATAGTCCTCGCTCACGCGCTGCTCGCCAGCGCGCAGCTCCTTGATTCGCTTGCATGCATGCAGCACGGTCGTGTGGTCACGGCCGCCGAACGCATCGCCGATTTCCGGCAGGCTGTGGCTGGTGAGCTCCTTTGACAACGCCATCGCGACCTGACGCGGTCGTGCCACCGAGCGGCTCCGGCGCTTGGAGAGCAGATCGGCCATACGAACTTTGTAGTAGTCCGCAACGGTCTTCTGGATGTTCTCGATGGTGACCAGCTTCGCCTGCAATGACAGCAGGTCCTTGAGCGCTTCTTTCGTGAAATCCACGGTGATCGGATGTCCCGTGAAACGCGAGTTGGCGATCACGCGGCGCAGGGCCCCTTCGAGCTCGCGGACGTTCGAGCGGATTCGTTTCGCTATGAAAAACGCGACTTCCTCGGGCAGTACCACATCGGCGAACTGCGCCTTCGTCATCAGGATCGCGACACAGGTCTCGAGCTCCGGTGGCTCGATGGCAACCGTCAGGCCCCACCCGAAGCGCGATTTCAGGCGCTCCTCGAGGCCATCGACTTCCTTCGGATAACGATCGCAGGTGAGGATGACCTGGTGCTGACCTTCCAGGAGCTCGTTGAAGGTGTGGAAGAATTCTTCCTGCGAGCGCTCTTTGCCGGCGAAGAATTGAATGTCGTCGATGAGAAGCGCGTCCAACGAGCGATACGCGGTCTTGAACTCGTTTATCGCGTTGTGCTGCAGGGCTCGCACCATGTCACTGACAAACCGTTCTGAATGCACGTACGCAATGCGTGCCTCGTTGTCGCGTTCTTTGATGAGGTGCGCGATCGCGTGCATCAAATGCGTTTTACCGAGACCTACACCGCCGTAAAGAAACAGCGGGTTATAGGCGCGTCCAGGATTTTCGGCGACCTGCAGGGACGCGGCCTTCGCGAGCTGGTTGCTCTTGCCTTCGACGAAGCTCGAGAAGTTCGAATCGGGGTTCAGTCGCGCACCGACAACGAGCCCTTCGGCTCGGCGCGCGCGCACGGGCGCAATTGCGGGCGCGACGGCGCTTCGCATTGGGGCACTCCGGGATCCGACCTCTACCGTGATGATCGGCACGTCACCCGTGCCTTCATCACGCAAAAGCTCGCCGATCCGCGGCAATAAATTTTCATTGACCCAGTCGACGACGAAGCGATTCGGCGCGAGCAGTTTGAGCGCGCCTGCGCCCTCAACTGCCTGGAGAGGACGCACCCACGTATTAAACTGCTGCTCCGGAAGCTCGGCCTCCAACGCGCCAATGCACCGAGTCCAAAGCGACGCTTCCACCGCGTTGCCTCCGCGACCGTCGGGACGAAACCGAACGGGACCTGAGAAAGGGCTGCGGAGTCTATACCGATCGCCGCGCGTGCTGAAGACTTAAAATAGGTAAATCTATTGACACCTTGGCGCTCAACGGCTTAGCCTTGCCGCCCTTTTTAGAACGGCCTGGATCGTCTTTGGAGCCCCCGGTATGAAGCGTACGTATCAACCGAGTAAAGTGCGTAGAGCACGCACACATGGGTTCCGTGCACGTATGGCCACTAAGAACGGCCGTAACGTACTTGCACGGCGCCGCGCGAAGGGTCGTCGGAAGCTGATACCCTAAGACCTGCAACGCTAGCCTCGATAGAAAGCGCTGCTCCCTGGTTATTTCCAGGGAGCGCCCTCATCTGCCGCAGGAGCTTCGATGCGAGGGCGGCTTACTCATCCCGCGCAACGTCGTCTGCGGCGCAAATCCGATTTCGAGGCCGCCTATGCGCGCGGCCGGCGCTTTGGTAATGGATTTTTCGCGGTGACTGCGATGCCTAATGATATTGGCGGGCCGCGCCTCGGGTTGGCCGTTTCGGTCAAGAACGCGGGCAGCTCCGTCGAGCGCAATCGTATTCGCCGGACCATCCGTGAGTCTTTCCGGCTGCACCAACATGAGCTACCGGCCGTGGATCTCGTAGTGAGTGCTCGTGGACGCGCTCGGGATGCGGCCGGAGCAGAGCTCCGCGCGAGCCTCAGCGCGCTGTGGCAGAAAGTGAACGAGCAATGCGCCGCGCCGTCGCATTCCTAATTCGTCTTTATCAGCGCTTCGTGAGCCCACTTCTGGGTCCGCGCTGCCGCTTCTATCCTTCGTGCTCCAACTACGCTTTGCAGGCGGTCCAGCAATTCGGGACACTCCGCGGCGCCTGGCTGACAGTGAGACGTCTTGTCCGCTGTCACCCGTGGCACCCAGGCGGGTACGATCCCGTGCCTTCCGCTCCCGGCACGGTCCCCTGCACGCATCACGCACATGAATAACAACCCACGTATTTATCTTTGGATCGCGCTCGCGCTCGTAGGGTGGCTGAACTACCAGGCCTGGATGACCGACTATGGTCCTCGCCCGGGTGCCAACACCGTCGTCGGCTCGCAAAATTCGGGTTCGGCACACAACACGGGCGCTGCCAACGACCTGAGCAGCAAAATTCCCCAGGCGTCTAAAGCCGAATCGCCTGGGCCGACGGACAACAAATCCGCTACGGCGTCTAATGCAACCTCCCCCACCGCGGCGCCAGCGTCGGCAGAGACCGCGGCGGCGAGTGCTGCGACCGCCGCCGCCCCGGCGGTACACGTACACACCGATGTGCTCGACCTGGATATCAGCACTTTGGGCGCGACGATCAGCAAAGCGGATCTGCTCAAGTTCACCAAGGTAAAGGGCGAGTCCGCGCTCGTTCGCCTCGAGGACGAAGGTGATCCGCTGGCGACGTACGTTCTTCAGTCGGGACTCATCGGGCCGGGCAAGGGACCGTATCCAACACATCTGGCGAAGTGGTCGGCTGCCAAGACTTCATACGACATTGATGGTGCCGCCGAGCTGCAAGTGCCGTTTACGTGGACGAATGACCAGGGTGTCACCGTCACGAAAACCTACACGTTCCGTCGTGGCCTCTACAGCATTGGACTCGAGTACAACGTGCAGAACCACGGAGATGCGCCGTGGCAAGTTGCTCCGTATGCACAGATTCTGCGCAACGACCCGCGCACGAAGAGCTCCATGTTCAACGTCGAGAGCCGCGCGTTTCACGGCCCGGCAATGGATGACGGCACGAAGTACCGCAAGCTCGATTTAGCCGCCGACTCCGAAGACAGCCACCTCTCGCGTGATGTCACCAACGGCTGGATCGCCGCCGTCCAGCACCAGTTCATCAGCGCGATCGTTCCTCCGAAGGACGCGAAGTACCACTTCACGATGAATCTGTCGGGTGACCAATACCTTCTCGCGGCCACCGGCGGCACTACTACGGTAGCGCCGGGTTCATCGGCTAAGTTCGGAGAGACTCTGTATGTCGGTCCGAAACTGCAGTCGCAGCTCGAAAAGATCAGCCCGCGGCTCGACCGTGTAGCCGACTACGGCATGCTGACTGTACTCGCGCAGCCGCTCTTCAATGCGTTGGATTGGGTCCATGGCGTTACCGGCAATTGGGGCGTCGCCATCATTCTCGTCACTCTCCTGCTGAAGGCGCTCTTCTACCCGCTATCGGAGACGAGCGGGCGCTCCATGGCGAAAATGAAGTTGCTTTCACCGCGCATCAAGAACCTGCAGGAAACGTACAAGGACGATCGCGACAAGCTCGGCCGCGCGATGATGGACTTGTACAAGCGCGAGAAGGTCAATCCGGCCACCGGCTGTCTGCCCATGATTATTCAGATCCCGGTGTTCTTCGCGTTCTACCAGGTGCTGCTGGAGAGCGTGGAGATGCGGCAGGCGCCGTTTGCTTTCTGGATCCACGATCTCTCGGCGCGCGATCCGCTGTTCATCCTGCCGGCCATCATGGCGGCGGCCATGTTCATGCAGTACAAGCTCAACCCCACCGCGGCGGACCCGGTCCAACAGAAGGTCTTCATGATCATGCCGCTGGTCATGTCGTTCACCTTCGCGTTCTTCCCGGCGGGCCTGGTGCTCTACTGGGTCACCAACACGCTGCTGTCGATTGCGCAGCAGTGGAACATTAATCGCCGCATTGCAGCAGCGGCGGCGAAGAAGAACTAGAGCCTGTCAGACAGGCTCTTGAGCGCGGCACTTGGCCTGAGGGCGCCGCGTCGGTATCGTGCCGACGCGCTGACTGCGACTCATGCGACTGGATTGCGGTCCGCGTCACGGCCGGGGCGCCCTTGGGCGATGCATAGCGAGTACCATCCGCCGGAGTTATTCGCTCAACTTGCGTCTTAGGGTGCCGTAAAGGCGCCCTTGGCTCGGGCGCCGGGGATCGCCATGACTCGCACCGAAACCATCGTAGCAGCGGCAACACCACCGGGACGCGGCGGAGTTGGGATCGTTCGGCTGTCGGGTCCAAAGGTGCCGGAGTTCGCGGCGATTGTGCTGGGCGACCTGCCCCAACCGCGCCGTGCGACATTTGCCCGCTTCCTGGATGCACGGCAAGAGCCGATTGATGCCGGCCTCGCCCTCTTCTTTCCGGGGCCCCACTCGTACACGGGCGAACACGTTCTCGAGCTGCACGGCCACGGCGGCCCGCTCGTTGTCGAAGCCCTGATCGGCCGCATGTTGGAGCTCGGTGCCCGCCGTGCACAACCCGGCGAGTTCACCCAGCGTGCCTTTCTCAACGACAAGCTCGATCTGGCGCAGGCCGAAGCCATTGCCGACATCATCGACGCCGGCTCTCGGGAGGCGGTGCGGGCGGCCATGCGGTCGCTCCAGGGTGAGTTCTCTAACATGGTTCGCGGGCTCACCGACGCCGTCATCGATCTGCGCACCTACGTGGAAGCTGCAATCGACTTTCCCGAAGAGGAAGTCGATTTCCTCGCCGACCGCCAGCTCAGTGAGCGCTTTCAGACGGTGCACGAGCATTTCGACGGAGTGGAGCAGAGCGCGCGTCAGGGCCGGCTGCTGCGCGAAGGCATGACCGTGGTGATTGCGGGTCGCCCCAACGCCGGCAAGTCGAGCCTCCTGAATCGACTCGCGGGTTACGACGCCGCCATCGTTACCCCCATTCCCGGTACGACACGTGACATTGTTCGCGAACGGATCGATATCGATGGCATGCCTTTACATGTCCTGGACACGGCCGGCCTTCGACAAGACGCGGGCGACGAGGTGGAGGCGGAGGGTATCCGGCGTGCGCACGCCGAAATGCATCGTGCCGACCGGGTACTCTTCGTCATTGACGTGATCGAGGACCCGTTAGGGCACGCGTACCACGAGGAGCGCAAACGCTTACCCAGCGATGTTCCCGTCACCCTTGTTTTCAACAAGTGCGACCGCGCTGTTGGCCTGCCGGTCGCCGACACAACCGCCGGGCCGCCACGAATCACGATGTCAGCCCACACAGGCGAAGGCCTGTCCGCTCTCCGCGCCCATCTCAAGTTATGCATGGGCTACCAAACTCTCGATTCCGGCACTGTCTCCGCCCGCCAACGCCACCTCGATGCACTGGCCCGCGCCCGCCGCCACACTGAAGAAGCCGCCCGTCAATTGCGTGAGCGCCGCGCCGGCGAACTGGTTGCGGAAGAGCTGCGGGGGGCACAACAGGCGTTGAATGAGATAACGGGAGAATTCACCAGCGATGATCTGCTGGGGAAGATTTTCTCGAGCTTCTGCATCGGGAAGTAGTTTTGGTGCCGGGAAGGGTGTGCTCATCGCCGTAGAGGCGATGCCTCGCCGCTCATCTATTCCGTAGCCGAAAAGCTCTCAGGCAATTCGTCTTTGTTCCAGCGCGCCATCATCGCCTCATAGGCCGTTTCGATCTGCCGGGTGGTGCGTGCCGTTTCTCCTTGAGCACCCGGTCGAATTCGGCCAGCGACTGGCCTGTCTGTCCCATTGCCTTCAGCGCCAGGCCGCGAGAGTTGCGCGCCTCCAGGTAATCGGGTCGAAGCCGCAGCACGCGGTCAAAGCACTCCAGTGCATCCTCCATCCGGCTAACGGCCATCAGAGTAGCGCCGCGATTCATCCAGGCATCCGCATAGAGGGGATCGAGCGAGACAGCACGATCCAAATCGGCGAGCGCCTCCTCGTTGCGGTGAACTTTGGACAACAGCGCGCCGCGGTTATTCCAGGCGCGGCTGTCGTTGGGATTGAGATTCATGACCCTTCCAAGCGCCTCCAACGCTTCCGTGTACCTACCCGCGGCTTGTAGCGCGATGCCGTAGTTGGCGAGCGTCTCCGGCATGTTGGGCTGAACACCTAGGGCGTGCTGGATATACGGGAGGGCTTCGGCGGCGCGGTCCTGTTGGAGCCGCAACACACCCATGAGGTGCAACGCGGGGTAAAAATCCTGATCCGCGTCGAGTGCCCGCAGGTAAAGGGGTTCGGCCTCGGCAAGGCGCCCCGCCTGATGATGCGCCACCCCGCTCTTGACCCACTGCATTGCAATGTTACTGGTCATTTCTCGTCAACGTACATCAGACACCTACCCTCGTGCAGCTTCCGCGTCGGAAAGAGCTACTTCGCCGGCGGCCGTACGTAGGCAATGCGTGAGCCCTGCTTCTCGTAGGCGTCTTCGATGAGCTCGTCGGGTGTACGGAAGAGATCGGTGGAGGCGAGCTTCAGGTCGGAGGCAAGACGGGTCATGGTTTGGCGGTGAGGCTCGAGGGCGCCGTCCTGCAGGATGTGAGTCACTGGCACGCCGGCCCTCTCCAGTTCGCGAGAGACCAGGATCGTCCGGTGGCAGTCTAGAGGCTCGCGTTCGGCGCACATCATGGCGATGCGGTGCTGTTGCATTCCCGTCAGAAGTCGCTCGATGCCCGCCCGGAAGGGAGCTGTCTGGGCCAGTTTGGCGTAACTCACGCGGCCCTCCTCGTCGTAGCACGACGCGTCCTTGCTGCGGGCACCGAGCTCTTCGCCCAGGAACACGTAGCGGATTCCGGCGGCTGCCAGGGAGGCCTGTAGCTTCTCTCTGTTGAACTGCGGATTGAAGCGGCTGTACGGCGTTGAGCGAACGTCCGCGAGCGCGTCGATGCCGTGCTGCTGGAGTAGTGCGACGAATCGCTCAATCGGATGTTTCGAGTGCCCGATGGTGTAGATCATACTGGCCTCTATGAAATTCGGACGCTCAGTCCCGGTGCCGGACGCGGTGCGTGCGGCGCTCGAGATTCTGCTCGGCGAGGGCATCGGCCACGTTCGGGTCATCGAGCACTCGCTGTTCGCGCGCCTGCACGGTAGCAATAACGCGACGACGCGCCGGCGTCGCATCTATCTACGTGGGAGCGCCGCGGACTTTTTCCAGAACCCGTGGCTCATGCTGCACGAGTATTGCCACGTTCTCAAACAGTGGGAGCCTGGAACCTTGACGGTCCCGCGCTATGTGATCGAGTCCGCGCGGCGAGGGTATTGGAACAATCGCTTCGAGGTCGAGGCGCGGGAGTTTGCCGACGCCCATCGCGACCGACTGCGGGCGATGCTATC
>JAQGOE010000039.1 GCA_028293725.1 Gammaproteobacteria bacterium
GAGGAAGCCATCGATACCATCGTGCACTTTGCCGCGGAGTCGCATGTTGACCGCTCGATCACCGGGCCGGGCGCATTCGTCCAGACCAACGTTGTAGGGACCTACGCGTTGCTCGAGTCCGCGCGCAAGGTGTGGCTTACGGAGCGCTCCGTGGACCGGCACCGCTTTCATCACGTCTCGACCGATGAGGTCTACGGATCTCTCGGAGCGGATGATGCGCCGTTCAGCGAAACGACTCCGTACGCACCCAACTCGCCATACTCCGCGAGCAAGGCGGCTTCAGACCACCTCGTCCGCGCCTATCACCACACCTACGGCCTGCGCACCACGACCAGCAACTGTTCCAACAACTACGGCCCGTTCCATTTTCCGGAAAAGCTCATCCCGCTGATGATCGTCAACATCCTGCACGGGCGCGCGCTGCCGATCTACGGGGATGGCCGCAACATCCGCGACTGGCTCTTCGTCGAAGATCACTGCCGCGGCATCGAGCTGATTCTCGGCAATGGCCGGGAAGGCGAGGTCTACAACATCGGCGGCCGGGCGGAATGCGAGAATCTCCAACTGGTGCACCTCTTGTGTGAGCACGCCGACAGCGAAGTCGTGACGCGAGCCGATCTGCACGCAAGTTTCCCGGCGTGCCCGGTGTTGCAAGGAGGCACTGCCAAGTCCCTGATCAAGTTCGTAACCGACCGGCCTGGCCACGACCGGCGTTACGCGATCGACAGCAGCAAAATCCAGCGCGAACTGGGCTTCAAGCCTACTGTGACGCTTGCCGAGGGGCTTCGTCGTACAATCGCCTGGTATCTCGGTAACACGGGTTGGTGGCAGAGCGTTATGGACGGCCGTTATCAGGATTGGATCACGACGCAATACCAGCGTCGATGAGGCTGGCGCGAAGCATTCTCTGGAATGCGGCGGGAATCGGTCTTCCGCTGGCGGTAGGCGTTGTGGTCGTCCCTGCCATCGTCAGGGGGCTCGGCACCGAGCGGTTCGGATTTCTCTCGATCGTCTGGATGATGATCGGATACTTCAGCATCTTCGACCTGGGTCTGGGCAGGACCTTGACGAAGCTGGTCGCGGACCGGTTGGGCGAGGATCGCGAGAGGGAGATCGGGCCGCTCGTCTCCACGACCTTGATCATTGTGATCGTTTCCGGTGTCCTGGTGAGCGTAGCAACGGCGCTGTCGGCCGGGTGGCTCGCCCAGCGTACGATGAGTGCCTCCCCGGCGCTCGTGCCGGAGGCGACGTCCGCGATCCTGTGGCTCGCCGCCAGCCTGCCGTTCGTCCTGGTAGCCACCGTGCTGACAGGGCTCCTGGAAGGATATCAGCGCTTCGTTCTGCTGAACGCGGTGCGGCTGCCTCTTGGCGTTCTCGTGCTGATCGCCCCGCTCGTGACGCTTCCCTTCAGCAGAAATATTGGAGTGGTGACCGCCGTAATAGCGGGCTTGCGCGCCCTGAACACCGCCGTTCTGGCATGGCTGACTTGGCGCGTCGTTCCATCCCTGGGGCACGAGGCCTTCCGATTTCGCCGCGCACTCGTGGGTCCGCTGCTCACTTACGGCGGCTGGCTGACTGTCAGCAACGTGGTGGGGCCCTTGATGGTGTATTTCGATCGCTTCGTGATCGCCGCAATGCTCGGCAGCGCGGCCATCGCCTATTACACCGTACCTTACGATGTTCTGAACCGGTTGTTGCTTTTTCCGCAGGCGATCCAGGGCGTTCTGTTTCCCAACTTCGCGCTCATGCGTGTGCAGAATTCGCCCCGTATCGTTGGCGTTTTCTCCCGGGCATCCTCGACCACGCTGTTGCTGATGACGCCGCCGCTGCTGGCCATCATGCTGTTCGCCTATCAGGGGCTGGACCTGTGGGTCGGTCCGTCGTTCGCACAGAACAGCGCTCAAACGGCCAGGATCCTCATGGTGGGCGTGGTGGTGAACGCGATGGCGCGCACCCCCTTCGTGTTCTTACAGGGCGCCGGCTACGCGAAGTGGACCGGAACGTTGCATATGTTGGAGTTGCCCTTTTACGCTGTTGCGCTTTGGTCGTTGTTGCGTGGGGGCGCTGGAATCGAGGGTGCGGCATACGCCTGGAGTGGCAGAATCGTGATCGATGCCGCAGCGCTTTACGTCATGACCGTGCGACTGGAGCCGCAGTTGCTGCGCACTGCGCTACGCGACCTGGCGTTGGTGGCAGTCGCCTGCCTCGCCGCCGTGGGCTTCGATTTTACACTGCAGAGCACGCTGGTGCGGGTTGCCGCCCTGCTGGTGCCGAGCGCTGCCTGCGGCGCGGTACTGTTGAGTTATTTTGGTGGCCGACGCCCCGAGTTGGCGAAAAGCGGGTCATGAGCACCGGCGCGGGGGGCGCCGTGGCAATCTAGTGTTGGTAAACGAAATTTCGCAGCCGATGATAAAGCGTTTTAGCTGCGCTCTTCACGGCCGAGTTCGTCATCACGAGTCCATCCGAGCCGGAAATGCCTTCGATCCGTGGAAAAATGGGAAACGGGCGCCAGCACTTGCGGTCGGCCAGCGCTCTTGCAGTGGCGCTTGCCAGGGCGTGCTCGAAATGGACCCCTGCGTTGTCGTCGATCATGTCAACCCTGGGGAAAAGGTAATCGCGGAGGAATGCGGGTGTCGCGGCAAACAGCCGGCTGTCCGCAAAGGTGAGATTCCCCTTCAGGGTGCACATGATGTCGAAATCGCTAGAGGCCGTTGAGCGCAGGACGCGTAACGCATTGCGCACGATCAGCCGCCCGGTGCATTTCACAACCACGTCGCTGTTGGAAAGCAATTCGGACTTCGCCATTGCATGCTCGATGATGCCGATTTCCGCATAACCCTTGCCTCTCGTGGCGCCATGCTGATTGCCGGAAAAAGAGATGAATTCCACCTCGCGACCGGCGCGAGGCGTGACGAGGCGCTTCAGTGGAGTGAGGTCGTAGCCGGAGTTCTCGCAAACGACGATCTTCGGCGCGGCTTCCGAGGACAACCATGATTCGAGGGCAAGCCGGTAATCCTCGAGCCGAAGCAGCGGCTCGCGCCTGACAACCATCATGGTGTCACCGGGATCTATGGTCGCTGTCAGAAGCAAAACTACGGAACGGCTACTTGCGGGCATGCTGGCTCGAAATCCTCGATGCGGAACTGAGGGGCAATCTTGTCAAAGGCAGGGGGAGCGGTCACCCTATCTTGCTACTTAGGTACGACGCGCATGGCCGTCTGAGCAGATGGGCGCAGATTTTCCGCGGAATTCGAGGGCCCTTACGATCACCACTCTAGCCGATCTAGCCGAAGCATATTCCGGGCAAGCATTTACTCCCGCGCCAACCTGCCCGATTTGCGCTGGCGCGTCCAGCGTTGCTCATCCGGCAGTCAATATTCACCCGCAAAAGCCCTTGAGATTCGACCTTCGCGTCTGTAAGCGCTGCTCACACGGGTGGGTCGATCCGATGCCGTCCCAGGGGCTGCTGAGCCACCTTTATGGCCTTGGGTCGCTGTCGGTGATAGGTGCCGATTGGGCACAGACCCCGGAGCCCCTGTCGCTTCCGGGACGCATCGTCGCGGAACGGGAGTTGCAGCCTGGGCATAAACCCCGCCGCTACTTTGAACTGGGCGTGGGCAAGGGGATCCTATATAGCCGATTTGTCGAATCCGGCTGGGAATGCTTTGGTGTTGAACCGGGCGCCTGGGGCCGGGGACTACCTAATGTGCACGCCGATATTGACGGGATTTCGGGGTCGCAAATGGCCGACGTGATAGTCGCTCTGGATGTGCTGGAGCACGTCGCCGACCCGATCGCAACGCTGCGCAAATTGCGCGGGATCGCTGCCCCCGGCGCGCGACTCTATTGTGCGATGCCCAACCGTCAGTCGCTGCGTGCGAAACTGGGGCGTGAGCGGTGGCGCATGCTGCGTCCGCTGGGGCATGTGAATTACTGGTCGAAGAAATCCGTCGTCGAGGCGATGAGCGCCACGGGATTTACTGTAAAGGAGTTGCGCGCCAGCGACCTGTGGGAGCCGCGGCCGATTCGCAGCCTCCGCCAGGCGGCGGCAGGCGCCGTGGAGCGCCTGGGCCTGGGCGACCAGTGGATCGTCCTGGCCGAGGTGACTTAATGCAGGCGCCATCCTTCCGCAGAGATACCTAGATGACTTCGAACGAATGGACAGCCGGTTATCTGAACAAGGATCAGGACTATTTCAGCTATGCGAGGCGCGACCTTCTCGAGTTGGTTCCCGCGGATCCACCGGGTCGGGTTCTGGAGATTGGGGCGGGGGCCGGCGCCACGCTCGTTGCCCTGAAACGTTCCGGAAAAGCCCGCGAAGTCGTGGGGGTGGAGCTGGTGCCGCTGCCCTCAGGAACGCAGGAAAGTGGCGAAATTGACCGATTCGTCATAGCGGATGTCGAGATGCAGACTCTGGATTTCCTGCCGGAGAGCTTCGATGTCATCATATGTGGCGATGTCCTCGAGCACTTGCGGGACCCTTGGGAAGCACTCGCGTATCTCACGCGATTTCTCAAGCCCGGTGGCCGGTTCGTCATCAGCCTGCCGAACATCCGCTACTGGCGGGCACTCGGCAGGATCATTCTGGGGGATTTCCGCTACGCGCCCTCGGGGGTTCTCGACCGCACTCATCTGCGTTTCTTTTGTCGGAAGAACATGCTCGAGCTGATTCGGTCCACCCATCTCGACGTCAGGCATGTCGAGCCCAGCTTCAAACGACAGCGCGAACTGAGGACCGACAAAGTGATCAACGCGTTGACGCTCGGGGTAGTCGAACACTTCCTTACACAGCAGTATCTGATCGTCGCCGAAAAAGCGCATGGGAACGACACAAAGTGAGGCTGCGAGACTGCAGCCGATGACGAACCCCTCCATCTCGGTCGTCACGGTAACGCTCAATTCCGCGCACGACCTGCCGCGGCTGATGGATTCTTTGCGTGCCCAGGCGGATCGCGACTTCGAGCACGTGGTCATCGATGGCGGCTCGAACGACGGTACGTGGGACATCGTCGAGAGATCCAGGGACGTCATTACCTACGCCGTGAGTGAGCCGGATCGGGGCCTGTACGACGCGCTCAACAAGGCATTGCGGGCCGTGAGGACAGAATACTATCTCGTCATGGGCGCGGATGACGTGCTGTACCCGTCGGCCATAGCGAATTTCAGAGCAATCGCACAGCAGTCGGGCGCGGACGTGGTGGTAGCGGGTGTGAAGACGGGCGACACGACCCGGCGAGGTCTGCACGTCCATCGTGCGTGGTTGGGTCATGCGGCGATGATTACTTCACATAGTGTTGGCATGTTGTTTCGAACGCGGTTGCACGAGAGATTCGGTGACTATCCCTTGCGCTACCCGATCCTGGCAGACGGCTACTTCATCAAGCGCGTGTGCACGGCCAAGGACGTGAAGGCGATTGCAGCGGATTTCGTCGCGGGCGAGTTCGGGATGCACGGGTGCTCGGCCAGGAACCTCACGCGCACCCTGTGCGAATCTTGGCAGATCCAACTCGACACGGACGAGAGCCCCGTGGTCCAGTACCTGCTCTTCCAGCTCCGCTTGTTGCGGAATCTGCCACGTATCATCGCGCGTTCGGACTCGCGGGCCTGACGCGTCATGGAGGCCACGTGGAAGTCCCAATTGAGTCTCAATCGCCATTTGCTGATTGTGGGTGCCGCCTTCGTGATGCTGGCTGCCATGATCCTCCTGAGGGAGAGCGCACAGCTACAGGTGGTGGGCTACGCGGCAACTCTGTTTGTGGTCCTGTTCGCTTACAAACTGGATTATCTGCATCCCGCCGTTGCATACCTGGTCCCGTGGCTCACGATTCTGTTCTTTTCCACGATTCCGATTTCACGCTACGCACACGGTCTGGACCTTGCCACCGGTCGTGCCTTGCTCGTGGCGATGCTGGCCTGGCTGGCGTCGACCACTTTTGCCCCGGTGGTTTCGCCGGCCGACAACCTCGCGCGCGAGAGACCGCAGCTCGAGGTGAGGCAGGGGTTCGGCAACGCTATCCTCTTGGCCTTCATGATCCTGTACGGGTTTGCCGCTCTCAATGTCGCGGTGTCAGGCTACGTCCCGCTACTTTCACTGATTACGACCGGCGACAGCCGTTACGCGTACTTTGGGATTCCGAGTGTTTACGGGGCCTTTCTCGCCTACGCCAACGCACTCGGATGCCTCGTCTTCTATGCTTATCTGTGCGGACGTCGCCGGATCTACCTCCTGCTCTTTCTGAGCATATTCGTTCTGCATGTTGCATTCATCACCCGGCAGAACATCATTACCCTGGCGGCAGAAGCATTCGTGATCCGGTTCTTGATGATCCGACGTACATCCCGGGTGGCCGTCGTGGGCATCATCGTAGTCGCGCTGCTGGGATTCTCGCTTCTCGGGGAGTTGCGCAGCGGGGATATCAAAGCCGTGATCGGAGTCCAGCCGGAATACATGTGGGTTCCCACGAGCTTGATATGGATGTACGCGTACAGCTATTTCAACGTGCTCAATCTCGACAACATGATCACGCAATCCGGTGCGCCGCTCTTCAACGGGGTGATGTGGGAGTCCCTGCTGCCGTCGGTACTGCGGGGGGATCCGGATCCCGGCACGTATCTCGAAATAGCCACCATGACCGTCTCTTCTTACATCTACCCGGTCTACATGGACATTGGCCCTGTCGGGCTCGTGATCATCACGGCGCTATTCGGCTACGCCACCACCTGGGTCTACCGCCGGGCGCTGCAGCGCCGCCGCTTTGTCGACGTCGCGACCTACGCGTGTCTCTTCTATTGCGCCCTGCTGAGCTTTTTTTCGAACTTCTGGCTGTACCTGCCCGTAATATTCCAGCTGTTTTTTTTCCGGGTATTCCACGCCGTGCTGTTTCTCCCCTCCACTGGCGAACCGCGCCCGGGCGACCTTGCTCTGGGCGCGCGTCAGCTGGGTCAAAGTCAGCCGTAGGGCACGGCTCCCCCTGTTTCATCTGCGCAGTCTGCTATGGACCAAAAAACTTCGTACCTCGCACCACCTGACGCCATCAACCTCCGGGAACTCCTGTTGGAGTTGTGGCGTGTCAGAATCGCAGTCGGTTGTGCGATTGTCATCTGCGGTTTAGGCGGAGTCGCCACCGGCCTGATCATGGACAAGCAGTACGAGGCGTCGATTGTCCTGTCGCCGGCCGCCGACGAAATGAGCTCCGGCCGACTCGGCGGGCTTGCCTCACTCGCGTCCCAGTATGGGGGCCTGGCTTCGCTCGCGGGCTTGTCCATGCCGGGGAAGACGAAGAAGGAGGAGGTTCTGGCCGTTCTGGAATCGGAGCTGCTGACCGAAGCCTATATTCGGGAGAACAATCTGCTGCCCGTTCTGTATGCAAAGCTGTGGGATCCGGCGTCCGGCAAATGGACGACCGACGACCCGAAAAAGATTCCCACACTATGGAAGGCAAACAGGTTTTTCGAGAAGCGGGTACGGCAGGTGAAGGAAGACCGCAAGTCCGGGCTGGTCCTCATGACGATCCGCTGGAAGGAGCCCCGGACGGCTGCGAAATGGGCCAATGACCTGGTCAAGATGACCAACGATTACCTGCGGGCGAAGGCCATCCGTGAATCAGAGCGCCATATCGCCTATCTGAACGAGCAGTTGAAGAATCTGACAATCGTCGATGCCCAGAAGGCGATCTACGCGTTGCTGCAGGACGAGATCAACACGCAGATGGTCGCCAAGGGCCGCGAGGAATATGCATTGAAAGTCATAGACCCCGCCGTCGCCCCCGAGGTCGCCGAATCGCCCGGCCCTAAGCTGCTGGGCGCGCTGGGCCTTCTATGTGGGGCGTTCCTGGCGATTGCCACCGTGGCCGGTATCAGAACCCTGCGCGGCTAGAATGATGAGCGCCGCGGCGCGTCGCTCGGGCAGAGCGTCTCTTGGCGGGCGGCTGGCACTTCTCGTACTGACGGCCGCAGCGACCCTCCTCGGATATCAACAACCGTCGCTCGCGGGTTGTGGTCCCCGGGATGTCATGCCGAGCATGTCGACATCGGTCGGCCCCGGTGTGAAACTTACTCTCTCGCGGACGCCACCTCTGGCAATGACAGATGCCAGCACGGTCGCTCTGGTGGAGGGGCATGCTCACAGGAAGCCTTCCGCCTACTATGTTTCTGATGGAGCGGCCGGGAATGCCTACGCGCTGTTTTCCGGCAAGGATCCAGCCCTCGAGCCGGTGTCTGGCGGGGGGATTGTCGCGAAATCCAACCTGGCGGCGGGATGCGCGCTGTGGGAATGGTGGTGGAACGGGTTCCAATTCATCAACGACTATGACTATGGACGCCAGGTGCAGGTGGCTCTGTATCCCGCCGACGGGGGCTCCGCGCTGGGCGAAGCGGGCGATGTTTACGGGGTACCGTCAATCGGCAGGAGCGCGCGTCACCCTTCACCCTGCACGGCGTTCTCGGCTCAGCGCTCGATCTCCAGCCCGAGCCAGGTGACGGCGGCAGCGCCCCTCGAGTGGTGTCCGGAATATTATGGGGGCGGTCCCGATCACCCGATCGTCTATCCGGCGGTACGGTTGGGAAAGATCCTGACATTGAACTGGAGCGGTCCCGACAAGGTCAAACGGAGCTGGCCGGTTGCACTATTTCAAACTGTGATCCACTCGCCAGCCATCCCGCGTGCGACGGTCGAGGCACCGACCGGCTACTTGAATGCGGAATTCAACACTTACTACCACTATGATCCCGCGACGCGGACACTCACCCAGGACGCGCTCGCCGAGATACGGGCAATAACCGCTCGCGGCCTCGGGTATAACGTGAAACAGCCGGCCGGCCCCAGGGCCGTCATTCTGGCCGCAGGCACGGGCAACGCGGCAACCGCAATGGGTATCTACATCAACGAGCCGCATAGCGGGTTCGTGTTCTACGACGGTTCGCTCGGTGCATCTCCCGGGCAAAGCGGCAGCAACTTCGTCAAGTGGGAAGTTCACTACGACGGCCCGATATCCGCCAACGCCTGGACCTATAACACCTGGATCATGACGGACACGGTGCAAAACATACTCGCGGACATGAACCGGCTCTACGCCTGGGGCGTCTCGTCCAGGTGACGGTAGCGCAGTCGGTGGCGCAGCATCGCACCGATCAACCTGACCCGCTCTGCAACAATGGTACTCAATGAACGTCGCTGTTGAGTAGCCGTTACGGAGAGAACATTGGGGTGGCGTCGATAAAGAATCAGCGGCGTCCTGGTAACGCCTAACTCCCCGTCAAAGACGGCGTTGAACGTGAGCCAGAAGTCGTGTGGAACGCCGGCGGGAAAGGGCAGCAGACCTTCCAGGTACTTCCTGCGGCAGGCCAGCGTCGCGCCGATGATGGGAGGTTTGAGATAAATCGACAGGCGCGAAAAGCCGCGCGCTCCGCGCCATTCGAACCAAGAGCGATGCAGGACTTGGCAGCGATCGTCAACCACTATCGCATCCGAAGCCACGCACCCGCTGCTCTGCATGGCGACGTCCAATGTCGCGACCTTGTTCGGCAGCCACACGTCATCCTGGTCCGAAAAGAAAATCGAATCGCCCCGGCTGGCGTCAATGGCCCGCTGGAAGTTGGCCACGTATCCGACCCGGGTGTCGTTCGCCAATATGCGGATTCTCGGATCGCGCCGCTGGGCGATCACCGTCAACGTGCCATCCGTCGAGGCATCATCGGAGACGACGATTTCGTCGTCCGGCGCGAGCTGCGGCAGGATGCTGTCGAGCTGCTCGCCAATGAACTGCTCACCCTGATAGGCGGCGAGGACGACACTGCGCATGGGTCAGATCCACCCGCACAGTGCGGCCAACACAACCATCATGTTGTCACGAGTCCGGCGGCGCCCGCCGGACAGACAAAATCGCGCAATCGCCAGCCGCTTGCGCCAGCCGTCCGCCTGCTCGAGCCTGCAGTGCCAGGCTAGAACGGTGGTGTTGGAGGGTGCCGCAGCCCGGCAAACCGCGGCGATCGCATGTACCTGAACGCCGTACCAGCCGTCCCGGATCCGGGCGAAGCGCCTGGCTACGCCTTTGCGGGTTCCGCGAGCGCCGGTGTCGTTTCCGGCATGCTGGCGGTAACGCAAGGAGGGCTGCGCGTCGAAGCACCAGTGCAGGCCCCACGAGCGGGCGAGGGCGTAGATCAGCCAGTCGTGGTAGTGAATTCCGCGCGTCAGCTCTCCATCAGTGACGAGGAACCGGCGGACTCGCTCGTACAAGTCGGCGGTCAACACGAATGTGCAGCCCTGGCCGGCTCCCTCGAACAGAAAGTCCGATGCGGCCGGTGTGCCGGAGAGCTTTAAAACCCGCTCCCGGCCATCCTCCCAGGTGGCGACCGTGGCGCTCGAATAACCCGCCGAGCCGCTCGCGGCCAGCATCGAGCACGCTCTGTTGAGTTTGTCGGGATTCCAGAGGTCATCCTGGTCGGCGAAAGCGACGAAATCGAATGCCCCTGCCTCGTTATCGCGGATGAGGGTCAGGAAATTCCGGGCTGCCGAGCCGCTCGCGGCGGCGGCGGCAACTATTCGGACCCGCCCGTCGTCCTCGAAGCGGGCCAACTCCCAACGCGTGCCGTCGGTCGAGGCGTCGTCCCTCACGGCAATCGCGAGGTCGACGCCTTCCTGAGCGAGGATCGACTCCACTTGCTCCCGAATCCAGCGCGAGCCGTTGTACGTTGCCAATAGAATCAGGACGCGAGGCCGAGCGGCCTCCGTACTGTTGGCTGCGGCGCCTGGGCAGTCAGGTTTGTGATAGGGCGGGGCTTGGCTCGAGAGCATAAGGAAACGCTACGGGTTCGACGCGCGCGCTTCGCGCGCGCCGCACCAGGGCCACGGCGGGGGCCGTGTCGCTCAGTAGGCGCCACTGCCGCCAAGGACGACTCCGGTCGTCTTGGCCAGAATATACAGGTCGAGCAGCAGATTCTGGTTACGGACGTAGTAGGTATCCAGAACGACCCGGCGACGATAGTCCGTGTCATTGCGACCCGTTACCTGCCATAGGCCGGTGATGCCCGGCTTCGCCGCGAGATATGTATGCACGTTACGTCCGTACCGAAGCAGTTCCTCGCGGATCACCGGCCGCGGGCCCACCAGGCTCATTTCGCCGCGCAGGACATTCAGCAGCTGTGGCAGCTCATCGAGGCTCGTACGCCGCAGAAACCGTCCGAGGCGGGTGACGCGGGGGTCGTTCCGTAGTTTATGGTCACGGACCCATTCTGCCTGCAGCTCCGGGTCGTTCTCCAGCAGGTCGCGCAACACCTGGTCCGCGTTCGGGACCATGGTGCGGAATTTCAGGCAGGAGAACATCTGGCCGGCGCGGCCAACGCGCCAATGGCGATAGATCACCGAGCCATCGCCCTTGCGCATCAGAAACAGGATCACGAGCATCAGGGGAGCGAAGACCAGTCCCAGAACAACCGCGCCGATCACATCGAGCAGTCGCTTCGCAACCGCCGCACCGCCAGTGGGCAAGGCAACCGGATCGCCAGGATGTGCGATGACCGTGCGGACTTCCGCTTCCAGGCCCACTTCCATGGCGGATTCGGACTGCAAGCGCATTTCAGTCGCACTCACCAGGTGCGGACGCCGCGTTGCCACCCGCACGGTCCCGCCACGTTGATTGGAAGTCTCGTTCGCTTGTTGCGTCGACAAACTCAAGTCCCCTTAGTCAGTTTTTCATCGATTTTACTGTCGCAACCGAGCGACATCGTCTGCGTCAGTTGTTGGTCCATCCTCACGCTAACGTCGCCTCCGGCCTAGAGTTGACCCGTTGCTTGCCCTGGGAACCCTCGAGCCATGAAATTTTCATGAACGGATCGACTTCAACGGAGACAAGCAAATTGCGGACCCGCGCAACGTCAATGGACTTGCGCTGAGCCAAACGTCGCGGAAAGGTGGCCGAAAGACAGCTCGCCGTGAGGGCCGGATGCGTTGGCCACACGAGCTGTGGGCGGCGCTCGGAATGCAATCCGACAAGAGTACAAACGTGCATCAAGGTCATCGATCCTTCCAGGCGTACTGCGCTTGCGCAGTGTGGGATCCTCCCCCTCGGCACATCATCAGCTCAGCGGAGAGTGTACCCAGAGCTGAGCGGCCCGCGGCAAGAAAGTTCACTCGTGTTGCCCGCAACTGACATCGGAGTTTGCCAGCCAGGGTATAGATGAATCTGTAACAATTTGTCGCTGCATTGTGACTTCGAGTTTTTTTGAGAGATTTTTTTTGTTTCGCATGTCTTACAACGGGATCACATGTGCCCGATTCATCACGCCAGGCGTTGCTGTAGTGCCGCTGCCCACCGTCCTTGAGGGCCGGTGAAGCTTCCGTTAGGCTGCAAGGCCATTTGTCCCACTTGCTGCAACGCTTAAAAAACCTAAATGCGCGTTACGATTTTCGGCTCCGGTTATGTGGGCCTCGTTACTGGAGCTTGTCTCGCCGACGCGGGCAATCACGTGGTTTGCGTCGATGTGGACGCGGGCAAGATCGAGCGCCTCTGCCGTGGCGAGATTCCTATTCACGAGCCGGGTCTCGACGCTCTTGTCAAGCGCAACGCGGAAGCCGGCCGTCTGGAATTCACGACGGACGCGGCGCGCGGTGTAGAACACGGACTTTTCCAGCTCATAGCCGTAGGTACCCCGCCAGACGAGGACGGTTCTGCGGACTTGCGCTATGTGCTCTCGGCCGCGCGCGCCATAGGAACGCACATGACCCGCTACTGCGTGGTCGTCACGAAATCCACGGTGCCGGTGGGAACGGCCGACAAGGTTCGCCAGGAGCTCCAGGCGACGCTGTCCGGGCGGGGCGCGAGCGTGGAATTCGATGTGGTCTCGAACCCCGAGTTCCTGAAAGAAGGCGCAGCCATCCAGGACTTCATGAAGCCGGACCGGGTCGTCGTCGGCACCGACAATCCGCGTACGACAGAGCTCATGCGCGCGCTCTATGAGCCGTTCATCCGCAACCACGACCGGCTCATCGTGATGGATATCCGGTCCTCCGAGCTCACGAAATACGCCGCGAACGCGATGCTGGCCACCAAGATCAGCTTCATGAACGAGCTGGCCAACATCGCCGAGCGACTCGGGGCGGACATCGAGAAAGTCCGGGTCGGCATCGGCTCCGACCCCCGTATCGGCTATTCCTTCATCTACCCGGGCACCGGCTATGGCGGCTCCTGTTTCCCGAAGGACGTGCAGGCGCTCATCCGCTCCTCGCAGGAGGTCGGCCACAAGGCGCAGATTCTCGGCGCCGTCGAGGCGGTGAACGAGCGCCAGAAGGAGGTGCTCGTCCACAAAATGAAGCGGCATTTCCCCGAGCTGCGCGGGCGCACCCTGGCGCTATGGGGGCTGGCCTTCAAGCCCAATACTGACGACATGCGCGAGGCACCCTCACGCGCGATCATTGAACTTCTACTGAAGGCTGGCGCGCGGGTGCGGGCCTACGATCCGGTGGCCGCGGGCGAGGCGCGGCGCATTTATGCGGGCCGGGAGAATTTCGAGCTTTGCAAGAATGCCTACGAGGCGGCGGAGGGGGCGGACGCGCTCGCCATCGTGACCGAATGGCAGGAATTCCGAAGTCCGGATTTCGAGCGTCTCAGGCAGATCCTGAAGTCGCCCGTCATTTTTGATGGCCGCAACCTATATGATCCCGGGATGGTTGGCCGCTTCGGATTCACGTACTACGCCATCGGGCGGGGAACGCCGCTTGCATCGGCTTGAGCTCTAGCCTTTCCGGAGTTTGCAGCATGCTCACCCCAGTCATTCTCTCGGGCGGTGCCGGTACACGCCTCTGGCCGCTGTCTCGCGAGCTGTACCCGAAGCAGCTGCTCGCCCTGACCGGCGACCGGACCATGTTGCAGCAGACCGCTCTGCGTCTCGAGGGGCTGTCCGCGACCCCCCCGGTCGTCGTCTGCAATGAGGCGCACCGTTTCCTGGTCGCTGAGCAGCTGCGGCAGGTGAGCATAGAGCCGCGTGCCATGGTGCTCGAGCCCTTCGGCAGGAATACGGCGCCGGCTATCGCGCTCGCGGCCCATGCGGCGCTGAAGGCGAAAGCAGGCGATTCGGATGGGGACCCCATCCTGCTCGTCTTGCCGGCCGATCACGTCATCCGCGATGTTCCCACCTTCCAGGAGGCTGTCCGACTCGGGCTGCCGGCGGCGGAGCAAGGCAAGCTGGTTACGTTCGGCATCGTTCCGAACGCACCGGAAACGGGCTACGGATACATCCAACGAGCCGATTCGGGGCAGCGTGACGCCAGCTCTGTCGGTGGTACCCACCGGATAGCGCGTTTTGTCGAGAAGCCTTCGGCCGAGAAGGCGGCGCAGTTCGTAAAGTCCGGCGACTACTTCTGGAACAGCGGCATGTTTATGTTCGGGGCGCGCCGCTATCTACAGGAGCTCGAGCGATTCGCTCCCGAGATTGCGAAGGTGTGCGCGAGCGCCGCAGCCGCCGCAAAGAGTGACCTGGATTTCACACGCATCGATGCGAAGATCTTCGAATCGTGCCCGTCCGACTCGATCGACTACGCGGTCATGGAGAAGACTTCGGATGCCGTAGTCCTGCCGCTGGATGCCGGGTGGAGCGACGTGGGTTCGTGGGCCGCTCTCCATGGAGCTTGTGAGGCGGATGCCCGCGGTAATGTCTCCCGCGGGGATGTGATCGCGGAAGAATCGAACGGGTGCTATCTGTATTCCGAAAGCCGCCTCGTGGCGGTCGTGGGCCTCCAGAACCATGTGGTCATCGAGACCAAGGACGCCGTTCTGGTCGCCCCCCAGGATCGCGTGCAGGACGTGAAGAAACTCGTGTTCCGCCTGAAGGAGCAGGGGCGGTATGAGCACTCCTTACACCGGGAGGTGTTCCGTCCCTGGGGGAGCTACGACAGCATCGAGAACGGCCCCCGCTTCCAGGTGAAACGGCTCAAGGTCAAGCCCGGTGCGACCCTGTCACTGCAGATGCATCACCACCGCGCCGAGCACTGGATAGTGGTCTCCGGCACGGCGCGCATCACGCGCGGCGACGAGGTTTTCCTGCTCGAGGAAAACCAGTCGACGTACATCCCAGTCGGGGTTCGCCACCGCATCGAGAATCCGGGAAAAATCCCAGTCCACATCATCGAAGTGCAGTCGGGCTCGTACCTCGGGGAGGACGACATCGTGCGCTTCGAAGACCGCTACGGCCGCCAGGGCACGACGACCTGAGTCCACGCATGACGAATCTCAACGCCTTCAAAGCCTACGACGTACG
>JAQGOE010000229.1 GCA_028293725.1 Gammaproteobacteria bacterium
TTGGCGCAGAAGATGGCCGTGGGCGGTTCGGAACGGCCGAGCAGGACGCTCCCGCAAGCCACTCCGCTCGCAAACGTGTAGGCCCCCTCGGCCACGAGATCGGGTTGCAACTGCAGGCCGGCCGCCGCGAGACCGTCCTCCAGGCCCGCCCGCCGCTCATGGCTCGAGCGGAACGTGGTGGGTCCGCTGATGAACCCGATCCGGCGATGCCCGAGTTGAGTCAGATGCAAAGCCGCCTGTGCGGCGCCCTTGCGATCGTGGGAAACGACCATCCGCTCGGGGCGATCGAGCGGCACCGAGGCGATCCGCACATAAGAGCACTTGATCTGTTCCAGCATCCGGGCCAACTGCTCGTCCTCGGAGACCGATGGAGTCAGGATGACCCCGAACAGTTTCAGCCGCTCGACGAAGTTGCGGACATCGGCGAGGTGAGTGCGGCTCTGGCGGTCGCACGGATGGATCACCAACTCGTGGGCGGAGCCACGCAAGCCGTCCAGGATCCCCTGCTGCATGTTGACGACGTACTGCGGATTGGGGTTGTCGAAGACGATGCCCACGAGGAAGGAGCGCCGGAAGGCTAGTCCGCGCGCCTGCGGATCGGGCGAGTAACTGGTGCGCGCAATGATCGCTTCGATCTTTTCGCGGGTTTCGGCCGCGACGAAGGGCGACTTGTTGAGTACCCGCGACACCGTTTTCTTCGACACCGCGGCGAAGCGGGCGATGTCGTTGATCGTCGGACGATCGGGCAGGGCGCCGAGGTCCTGGGGGTTGTCCGCAGGCTTGTCCTGCGGAGTCATGTCTTTTTTGCGCCGAACCATCACCCGCCTTCCCGTACTTTCCGCCTGTATTCTCACATATTTGGCTCAAGGGGAGCCTTTCGGCCAGCGCGGCGGGAGAATTGACACCGGTTTCCGTTAAACTATACTGCTCGAAAGCTGCCTCTGTGCGCAAACGGCCGAAACAAGCTGCGAGATCTCATCGAAAGCGGACCCTCTGCGGAGCGGATTCTCAGTATCGCTCGCGCCTTCGTCTCGGCACGCGAAAGGGCGGTGCCACTTGCGGACTATCCGGGCCCGCTGCCACTCAATATGGCGGCCGGCTACGCGGTGCAGGAAGCAGCGATCGCGATGTGGCCGGACCACATCGTCGGCTGGAAAATCGGCTGGGTACCCCCGTCGCAGCAGGCGGCGCTGGGCACCTCCCGTCTTGCCGGGCCGATCTTTCTGCAAGGTGTTACCCGGGCTGCAGGCGCTGTCCCTGAGCCTGTCCGCCTGGCCGCTATCGCAGGCGGCTTTGCCGCCATCGAGGCGGAGTTAGTGGTTGCCGCGCGTGCAGACGCCCCTGTCGACAAGACGCAGTGGACCTTGGAAGAGGCCGCGGCGTTCGCGGGGGACTGGCATCTTGGTGTGGAATTCGCGGCCAGTCCCCTCGCCACGATCAACGAGCTGGGCGCGGCGGTCGTGGTCTCCGATTTCGGCAACAACAGCGGCCTCGTCGTGGGGGCTTCGCTGGATGCTGCACTGGTGGCCGCTCCGGCCAACCTGACCTGCCGGACCAACATCGACGGCGCGCAGGTCGGCTCAGCCTCGGCGGCCGCTCTTCCCGGTGGTCCGCTGGAAGCGCTCCGTTTCCTACTCGGTCATCTCGCCGAGCGGGGTCGCTCATTGCGCGCGGGACAATGGGTCAGTACCGGTGCTATTACCGGAGTGCATCGGATTTTGGCCGGGCAGCAGGGCAGTGTTGAGTTGGTTGGGCAGGGGCGGGTCGATGTGACGGTCGTGGCGGCTGCCGCGCGTTCCGCCGCACCGTGAAGACTCCCTGGGGCACGTTTACTGCGGAGAAACGCTGCATCAACTAAACCGGAATTGTTCTGCCTGTCGGTCCAGGGTAGCGTGGCAAGGAGACCCGGAGAGCTTGAATTTTTTCAGTGTAAACTATGTCGAGTATGGACACGCTCCTCAGCATGAAGGTCTTTCGACAAATCGTCGAGTCAGGCAGCTTTGTCGGCGCCGCCGAGCGGTTCAGTCTTTCCACCGCGATGACCAGCAAACATCTCATGCACCTCGAGAAGCACCTGGGAACCCGCCTGCTGAACCGCAGCAGCCGCAGCTTGAGCCTTACCGAGTCCGGAAAACTCTTCTTCGAGCGCTGTAAGGGCATTCTTGAAGATGTGGAAGAGGCGGAATTGGTGGTCGGATCCGTCAGCGGCGTGCCTCGTGGCACGCTGCGGGTGAGCGTCCCATCCTGGGCGGCGACTCGGACAATGGTGGATATGGTCGCTGCCTACCGGCAACGCTATCCGGAGGTCGTGGTGGACCTTTCGTTCGAAGATCGGTTCGTGGATCTCGTCGAGGAGGGCTACGATCTTGCGGTACGCGCCACGACAGACCAACCTCCGGCCGGGCTGATTGCTCGTCCCTTGCGACCGATGCCATTCGTGATTGCGGCCTCCGAGGAATATCTGAAGCGTTGCGGGGCTCCGCAAGCTCCCGAGGATCTCGCCCAACACGACTGCATCATGGTTGGCAATGGGCACTCCTGGCACCTCAAAGGGCCAAACGGTGACGTCGAGATTCCGGCACGGGTGGTGCTTCGCTTCGGATCATCGATGAGTGTCGCTGTCGCGCACGCTGTCTGCGCCGGTATTGGTCTCGCCTCGCTGCCGCGCATGATGTTTGAAGACCCCATGTTCAAAGACGCGCTGCGCCCCGTCCTCGTGACGCATCCGCTCAGGCACCCCCATCTGTACGCACTTTACGTCAGTCGTAAACACCTACCGCTCAAGATACGTACCTTCCTTGATCACTTGATTGAAAGAACCCGGATTCCGCTGCCCTGGGAGGATCCTGTCACCATCGAGCAGAAACGCACAATCCACAGTGCAACGTCGGTTGTGCGACTCGTACCCGGCAAATAGTCTCCCGGTCTGGCATCCCGTCAGCCGCCGCTGGTCGTTGGCCGCCCCCGGGGTGGCTTACTGGTCCCATCCCCCGCCAAGAGCATTGTAAAGTTGGACGAGCGCGAGCCGCTCATCGAGCTGTGCTTGAGCGAGATTGAGCTCCGCCGCGAAGGCGTTGTTTTCACTCGTGAGGACCTGGAGGTAACTCGCGCCGCCATGCTGGTAAAGGATCTTCGAGAGACGGTCCGTATCCTCTGCCGCCGCCGTCAGCAACCCCTGCTGCTCGCGGAACTCGCGACCTTTCTGATACGCGACGAGAGAGTTGGAAACCTGCTGGCAGGCGTTCATGATCGCTTGTCGATAGGTCAGCAGCATCTGTTGCTCCTGCGCTTCGGCCAGTCGCACTCCCGAGCGGAGGGCTCCCCCCGCAAATACAGGTTGCGTCAGCGACGCGGCGTCGCTCCAGACTCTCTGCGAATGGCTGAAGACGTTGTTCAGCGCATTGCTTTCAAATCCGGCCAGGCCGGTGAGAGAGATGCTGGGAAACAAGGCAGCCTTGGCCACTCCGATCTGGGCGTTCGCGGCAACCAGGGTTTCTTCGGCTTCCCGTATGTCCGGGCGGCGTTCCAGCAGTTCGGAAGGAAGGCCGACCGGAACACCGGGCGGATCTGGCTGCTCGGTGAGTGGGCGACCTCGCGGAATGGGACCGGGATTATCGCCGAGGAGAATGCTGAGGAAGTTCTCCTCCTGTGCAATCTGGCGCGCGAGATCAGGAATGGTCTGCGCCGCCGTGTAAACGAGCTGCTCCGATTGCCGTAGATCGAGCGCCGACACCGAGCCATTCCTGGCGAGCACGTTGGTGAGTTGTAGCGAGTTCTGTCGCGCGGCCAGGGTCTGTTTCGACACGTCCAGCGCCAAATCCAGCTCCCGAAGCGTGAAGTAGGCCGTTGCCACGCTCGAGACAACCGAGGAGAGCACCGCGCGTTGGCCCCATTGCGAGGCGAGTAAGTTGGCGCGGGCTGCTTCAGTCTCTCGTCGGTATTTTCCCCAGAAGTCGAGATTCCAGACCACCGAGAGATCCAACTCTCCCGCGTTGGTCCTGTAGGCCGGAAATGCGCGTGAGGTCTTCGGAGTGTATTGGCCGGAGACCTGGCTTCCGGCACTCACCGTCGGGAGCTGATCGGCGCGCGTAATACCCAGTTGCGCCTGCGCCTGGAGAGCGCGGCTTGCGGCGATTCGGACATCATAGTTCTGCTCTAGAGCCGTCCGAATCAATTGCTGCAACACCGGGTCTTGAAACACGTCCCACCACTTCTGATCACCCAGCAACTGGGTCGAAGCTGCGGGGGAAGGGTTTGGGCTGGCGCCCCGATAAACCTCGGGTGTGGCAGTCGCAGGTCTGGAGTAGTTGGGTCCGACGGTGCAGCCGGTGAGCAGAAATCCCAATGTCAGTGAAGTGAGCGCCCTCACGTCAGGCCTCCTCCACAGGCGCGGCTCCCGCGGTAGACTGGGCCAAGTCCTGCCGCTTTGCGCCTGCGAGTTTCTCCACAAGACAGAAAATCGCAGGAATAAAGAAGATGCCGATCGCGCTCGCGGCCAGCATGCCGCCGATCACCGTGGTTCCCATGATTCGGCGGGCCACGGACCCGGCGCCCGATGCAATCCAGAGCGGCACGCAGCCGAATATGAACGCCAATGAGGTCATCAGGATGGGGCGCAGACGCAGCCTCGCACCGGCGAGCGCGGCATCGACGAGCGGCCTGCCTTTCTCGTATTCGTCCTTGGCGAATTCGACGATCAGAATGGCGTTTTTTGCCGCCAGGCCGATCAGCATCACCAGGCCGATCTGCGAGTAGACGTCGTTTTCCATGTCGAGCATGTATGCCGGGTAAAAGGCCTGGATGAACCAGCGGCGCAACAGCAGTACGCCAAAGGCCCCGAATACCGCCACGGGCGTGCTCAACAACACGCTGAAAGGCAGCGTCCAGCTTTCATACAGGGCCGCCAGGATCAGGAATACAAATAGAAGTGAAATCCCAAAAATCGTGGTGGACGATACGCCCTGCTCCGCCAGCTTCTGCTGGAACGACATGCCCATGTAGTCGTAGCCCATGTCGTGGGGCATGGTTTGAGCAAACACCTGTTCGAGAGCGGCCATGGCCTGATCCGAGCTGTAGCCGGGTGCGGCGCTGCCGTTGAGTTGGGCTGAAGGATACTCGTTGTAGTGCATGATGTACTCAGGGCCCATACGCGGCTCGAACTTCGTCAAAGCCGAGAGCGGAACCATTGCACCGGTGTTGTTGCGAACATAGAACTGCCCGATGTCCGGCGCGGTGGTGCGATACGTGTCGTCGGCTTGCACATAGACCTGCCACTGGCGGCCGAACCGGTTGAAGTAGTTGACGAAGATGCCGCCCATGTACGCTTGCAAGGTGGTGTAGACGTCGGCAATCGCCACGCCTTGTTTGAGCGCTTTGTCGCGGTCCACCTCGACGAACTTTTGCGGAACGCTCGGCAGCAGGGACGTACTGATCCCTGCGATTTCGGGCCGCTTGCGGGCCGCGGCCAGGAACTTATCGACGTTCGCCGCCAGATACGGGATGTCATTTCCGCCCCGATCCTCGAGCACAAAAGTGTAACCCCCCGAGGTGCCTACGCCGGGAATGGCCGGAGGGGAAAAGCTGAACGCAGTACCCTCGGGAAGTTTGCTCAGCTCCTGGTTCAGGCGCTGCTTGATGGCTTGGTATTGCTCTGTTTTGTCCGTGCGATCTGACCAGGGCTTCAAAGTGACAAAAAAGAAGGCGTTGTAGCTAGTCTGGATGTAGCTGAGGAGGCTGAAGCCAATGACGCTGGTCGTGTATTGGACGCCAGGCATTTTTGCGAGGATATCCTCTATCTCGTGCGCGGCCTGGTCTGTGCGCTCCAGGGAGGCAGAATTCGGCAGCTGAAGATTGACGTAGATATATCCCTGATCCTCATCGGGCAGGAAGCCGGACGGCAACTTCGCACCAAAAAAGAGGGCTACAACGCCGAACAGCAGCAGGGCAACCAGCGCCAGTCCGCTTTTGCGGATCAACGTTCGGCTGACACTCACGTAGCCGTCAGTCGCGCGCCCAAAAACACGATTGAAGCCGTCGAAGAACTTTCGCAGCGGTCCTTCGCTGGGTTTCTTGGGGCGAAGTAGGAGCGCCGCCAGAGCGGGACTCAAACTGAGCGCGTTGAATGCCGAAATGAGCACGGAAATCGCGATGGTGACCGCGAACTGCTGATACAACCGTCCCGTGATGCCCGGTATGAACGCCGTGGGTATGAATACCGCGGAGAGTACGAGTGCAATGCCGACGACGGGCCCGGAAATCTCCTGCATGGCTTTGAGGGCGGCCTCCTTCGGCGCCATGCCTTCCTCGATATGACGTTCGACAGCTTCGACCACCACGATCGCATCATCGACGACCAGGCCGATCGCCAGCACCATTCCGAACATCGACAGCGTATTGATGGAGAAGCCGAATAGCGGAAAAACCGCGAAAGTGCCGACCAGCGACACCGGAACGGCGAGTAGCGGTATCAGCGTGGCGCGCCAGCCCTGGAGGAAAAGATAGACCACGATGATGACGAGCACGAGCGCGATGGCAAGCGTCAGCACGATTTCCCGCAGACCTTCGGTGACGGATTTCGTCTGATCCAGCGCGATGACGTAATCCATGTCTGGCGGAAAGCTCTTCTTCAACTGCGCCATCAGTGCCTGGACCACCTTGGAGTCGTTGACTGCATTGGATCCGGGCAGCTGATAGACCGCGAGGATGGCGCTCGGCTTGCCATTCATACGGCCCATCAACGTGTAGCTCTGGGCGCCGAGCTCGATGCGCGCCACGTCCTTCACCCTAACGGCGCCACCGTCAGAATTCTCGCGGACGATGATGTCGCCGAATTGATCGGGTGTGACCAGACGGCCCTGCGCCCGAACCGAGTACGTGAACTCCTGGCCTTTGTGCGCCGGTTCGCCGCCCAATTGTCCGGCGGGATTTACCGTGTTTTGTGATTGAACGGCATTGACGACATCGGATACGGCGATGCCGAGCTTGGCGAGCACATCGGGTTTGAGCCAGATCCGCAGCGCGTATTGTCCGGCACCGAAAACCTGCACGCTGGCAATTCCCGGAAGCCGGGTGACGGGATCGCCGATGTTGATGTACTCATAGTTTGCGAGGAATTGCGCATCGTACGTGCCGTGGGGTGAATACAGCGCCACGATCATCAGCGGCGCGCTCGTGGACTTCTGTACGGTCACGCCATATTGCGTAACGCTCGCTGGCAGTTGGGACGCCGCCTGGGTCTCGCGAATCTGGGACAGAATGAGATCCGTGTTGGGATCCGTCTGAACGCCGAAGTCCACGATCATGGTCGTCTGACCATTGGCCGTCGCGTTCACCGAATACATGTAGTTCATGTTGTCCACGCCGCTCATCTGTTGCTCGATGGGGGTGGCAACCGATTGCGCGAGGGTGTCTGCATCCGCACCGACGAAAGTGGCTTGCAGCTTCGTTTCGGGGGGAACGATATTGGGAAATTGCGAGATGGGCAGGCCGAGAATGGTGATGGCGCCGATGATGACCGTCAGGATCGCAATCACCATGGCGACGATCGGGCGGTTGATGAAGAATTTCGACATTCTTTACTTACCGCCGGATGAGGCACTGTACGGAACGGGCGTTACAGTGCTGCCGTCTTTGGCCTTTTGAGTGCCTTCCGCGACGACACGATCGCCTGCCTTCAGGCCGCTGCTGATGATCCACATCGCGTCCACGCGCTCGCCGGTTTGAACGGCGCGCAGGCTGATCTTGTTATCAGGCCCCACTATGGCCACTTGATTCGATCCCTGCAGTTGGGATACCGCACGCTGCGGAATGAGTAATGCGCCTTTCAGGATCTGCGTTACGGCGCGTACCTTGCCGTATTGCCCCGGACGCAGGATGTTGCCGGGGTTCGCGAACGCCCCGACGATCCTGATGGTTCCGGTCTGCTGATCCACCTGCCGATCGGCGAAAAGAATGCTGCCGTCATGGGCGTACGGGCTGCCGTTCTCGAGGATCAACTGCAGTGGGATGGGCGCGGCGCTCGAGAGCAGATTCACGGTCTCGGGGTGAATCTTGTCCGCGATCCGCAGGTAATCCTCAGCGCCGATTGGAAAGTAGGTCTTGATGGGATCGACCTGGGAGACCGCTGTGAGTACGGTTGCCGGCGTGACCAGGTTACCGACCTGGACCTGCGTGATGCCGGCGATTCCGCTGATGAGCGAGCGAACTTGGGTAAAACTCAGGTTCAGCGCGGCCTGCTCCACTGTGGCACGGCTCGCTGCTACGGTCGCTTTCGCGGCCAGTTGCATCTGCGTGTCGTTCTCGAGCTGGCTGTGTGGAATGGCATTCGCCTCGGCTTCAGGAATGTCGCGGTTGACGTTGAGGGTGGCGTTCTCAAGTTGCGCCTCTGCCTGTGCGAGTTGGGCTTTCGCCTGGTCCAGTACGGCTTGAAACGGGCGAGGATCGATCTCAAAGAGGACGTCGTCCTTGTGAACGAAGGAGCCTTCGCGATAGTCCTGCTTGATCAGGTACCCCGTGACGTGCGGTTGGATTTGCGCGTTGATATACCCGTCCAACGTGGCCACCCACTCGCTGTGGAGGCTGACGTCCTTTTGGACCACGGGGGCGACCTGTACCTGTGGGGGCTGCGGGTGGGATGAGGCCGTTCGGCTGCATCCGGTACTCTGGAGTAGCGCAGGGATGCCGAGTAGGAATGCACCCCGGATTTGAAATGCAAATCGCGTGTTGTTCAGTCTACTCTCCTCATTGATGTGGCAGACTCAACCCAGACCACTTCGAGCGATCGCGCGGCTGTGTCGCGCCCGCGCGCATGCCGATTCCCAGCGGTGTAATCTGCGGAGGAGGAGGTTCACACTCCTCTTCGAGAATTCCCCGGCGCTGGGCAATCGCGGCCGCCTCGGTTCGGCTCTTCGCCTCCAGCTTCTGCATAATGGCTTTGACGTGCGATTTCACGGTTCCGATCGCCAAAGCGAGCTTCCTGGCAATGATCTTGTTGCTGAACCCGAGCATCAACTGCCGCAGAATCTCTTCCTGCCGTCGGGTCAGCGTTCGCTGCTTCATCCAGTCGGCCATGCGGGTGACGACCAGCGGCCCCACGGCCACGCCGCCCGCGTGGATCGAGCGTAGACCGTCGATCAGATTCTGCAGACTTCCGCCGAGCAGAACATAACCGCGTACACCTTGCTCCAGTGCACGGCAGATCTTCGCCTCGCTGGTACTGTGCGTCAGAATCATGACGCGATCGCTCCCCGCGCCCGCGGACTCGATCAGCCGCAAACCGTAGTCGTAGTCCGCGACGACAACATCCGCTAACGGCAGATGAGTGGCCATTGCCTGTGAAGTCGATGCCGGGCTGCAAACAACAGGTTTGAAGTCCCGTCGCTTTCCCAGCACTGCTGCGAGTCCCGCCGCGATCAGTGGGTCGCAGTGTGCAATGAGTACGTTTATTACGCAGGGCAGGGGCTTGCCACTTCCCTGGTCGGTGTCGGATCGGCGCGGACTCCCGCTGTGTATTATCATGGTTGGGAGTTTATTCTTGCGCTGTCTGTTGGAACAATCCCTTATTTTTTGATGGAGTGTTTCGCGACAGTTAACGAAGCGCCGCGTACTACGGTCTGCTGCCCCCCAGCGCGAGAAAGAGCTGCGTCGTGTCCAGATACTGTTGGGCCTGCGCGCGTACAAAACCGAGCTGCGCTTGCTGGCGCTGGCGCTGCGCATCCAATACCTGAAGAATTCCGGTGCTTCCAGCGCTATAGCTCTCCCGGGAGAGCTCGAGGCTGCTCTGCGCCGCGGCCAGTGCTCGCGTCTGGGCAGACAGGTTCGCAGCATCCTGATTCAACGCGTCGAGCACGTCGGCAACCTGTCCAAAAGACTCCAGGACGGTCTGTTGGTAGCGCTCGGCGCTTGCATGCAGCTCGTCAATCGCAGCACGACGATCGGCCCGTAGCGTGCCGCCGTCGAAGATCGGCGCGGTCAATCCGGAAATCAACGACCAGGCCGCGCCGGAACGATCGAACAGCTGCCAGGCGTTGGCCGGGAGTGCTTGCTGACCGCCGCTCGCGGTCAGAGTGATTTGCGGATACAGGTTGGCTGTCGCGATACCCACCGCGGCCGTCGCTGCGTGTAATTGCGCCTCGGCGGCGAGAATATCCGGGCGGCGATGAACGAGTTCCGACGGCAGACTGACAGGCAGCTCGCGCGGTAGCGTGATCTCACCCAACTCGAAATCGGGGGGCGACCAATCTGCCGGCGTCTGGCCGGCGAGCACCGCAAGGGCATGGCGGGCGACGGCGAGCTGATGGTATAGCGACGGCAAGAGCGTTTCATCGCTCGCGAGTTGGCTATCCGCAGTGAGTACGTCCGTCTTCGATACCGAGCCATTTTGAAATGCCGACCGCACGAGCTTCAGGTTATCGCGATCCTCGGCAAGCAGCTCGGAAACAGCCTGTAGTTGCGCCCGGGTCGAGGCGATCATCATTGCCTGCAGGGCCACGTTGCCTGTCAGGGTGAGATACGCTGCGTCGGCCTCGCTCTGCTGGTATTGCGCCAGCGCCTCGCGCTGTTCCACGGAGCGGGCGATTTTGCCCGTGTAGTCGAGCGTGTAGCTGACGGTGGCGCCTGCCGCGAGATAAGTGAAAGGGGGCACGTAAAACGGGCCCGCAAATTGTGCATTATATTTCTGACGTCCCGCTCCGGCAGCGACGCCGACCTGCGGGTAGCGTGCGCCCGACTCCGCCGTCACCAGTTCCTGCGCCTCGAGCAGCGTAGTGCGTGCAGCGGCGAGAGTGTGACTGTTGGAAGTCGCGCGACGGATCACCGCGTCGAGCGGTTGCGACTGGAACATCGTCCACCAGTCCGACACCGGTGTCGCGCCGAGCAGGATATGTTGTCCGAAATCGTTCGCGCTCGGCGCGTTCTGCTCCGCCCCGGCTGTCGCGGATCCGCTCGGTTGTGAGTCGTTGGGGCCCACGTAGGCAGTGGGGGTAGGCGTGGTGGGTTGCTTGAACGAGGGCCCGACGGTACAGGCGCACAGCGCAGTGGCGGCAAACAATCCAACCGTCGCAATACGCCTGCCGAAGGTCATGACAGAAGATTCCATGCGAAACTCTAATCCATCACCACGGGGGCGCTGCTCGCGCCGGCGTGCGGCGGTTTTAGCAGCAAGACCAGGGGCAAGATGGCGAGACTCAAGATTAGTAGCAGCTTGAAGTCGTTGTTGTAGGCGATCATCTCGGCCTGGCGCGTAACACTTGCGTTGAGCGCCGCGAGGCCCTGAGGCGTCGAAAAACTATAAGGCGCCTCGGGGCGTAGCTGGCCGCCGAACAGGGTGATGTGCTCAGCGAGCCTGGTATGCATGATCTGCGTGTTGCGCGTGAGCAGCGCCTGGACGACCGAGATCCCGATGCTACTGCCGATGTTTCGCAACAGGTTGAACATCGAGGTGCCGCCGGAGCGAAACTGGGGTGCGAGCGTCGCAAAGCAAACGGTTGTGAGTGGCACGTAGGCGAGACCGATTCCCATCCCTTGAATGAAGCCACTCCAAACAATGAGCCGGTTGTCCATGAGGGGAGAAAAGCCGGACATTTGCCACGTGGACAGTGCCGTCACGGCGATACCGACGCCGATCAGCTGGCGCGCACCGATCCATGAAATCAGCCGTCCGACCGTCAGCGTGGCGATGAGAGTGCCGACACCGCGGGGTGCCGTGACCCATCCGGTGGTCACGACGGGGTAACCCAGGAGGTCCTGCAGCAACGGTGGCAGAAGCGCCAAAGTAGCGAACAGCACGACGCCGAAAGTGAAGATCGCGAGGCAACCGACGTTGAAGTTCCGGTCCCTGAACAGCCCCGGGCTCACGAAAGAGTTGCGGGCCGTCAAGGTGTGGACCATGAACAGATAGAACGCGAGGGCGGCGAGGGCCGCCTCGACGCAAATTTCCGTGGAGCTGAACCAGTCCTGCAACTGCCCGCGATCCAACATGATCTGGAATGCACCGATCGCGAGACTCAGGGTCGTGAAGCCAAAGAAGTCGAATGTCGCACGCCGCGTCGCTGATTCACGCAAATAACTCAAAAGTCCGAGCGTGGACAGGATGCCAAACGGCACATTGATGAAGAAGACCCACCGCCAGCTGTAGTTTTCCGTAAGCCAGCCGCCGAGCACCGGGCCGACGGCCGGACCTACGACCACAGCCAACACCCACACCGCCATGGCTCGCGCATGGCGCTCGGGAGGATTGATGTCCAGGAGCACGGCCTGCGACTGCGGCACCAGGGCTGCACCGGCCAGCCCTTGCAGGAAGCGAAACAACACGATCTGTCCCAAGGACTGCGCAACGCCGCACAGCGCTGAGGCCACCGTGAAGACCACGACCGACAGCACCAAGACCTTCTTGCGGCCATAGCGGTCCGCCATCCAGCCGGACAGTGGGATCATGATCGCCGCGGCGACGATGTATGAGGTCAGTACCCAGCTGATCTGCTCCTGCGTCGCCGAGAGCTCGCCCCCCATGCGCGGCAGAGCGACGTTGGCGATGGTCTGGTCGAGCGCCTGCAGGAAGGAGGCGAGCATTACCGAAATCGTGATCAGGCTTCGATTCAGCCCCGGCGACGATGACTTATTCGCGGCCACGGACATGACTGATGCGCTCCCCGTGGATCATTCGGCAGCCTTGGCGCTCATCGCCAGGCCATGCCGATAGTTCGTGTCGACTGTCACCAACGCACTCAGGCCGGATTGGACCGGAACACTGTCCTCGAGCTGCAGGCGCACCGGCAGTCTCTGCACCACCTTCACCCAGTTTCCGGTCGCGTTTTCAGGCGGCAACAGCGAGAACTGCGCGCCGGTTCCCGGACTGATGCTGACCACTTTCGCCCGGATGACCCGGCCGGGGTAAGCATCGATACGCACACTCGCCGTCTGGCCGGGAAGCATGTGCGTCAGCTGCACTTCCTTGAAGTTGGCTTCTATCCACACGTCGCGGGTCGAGACCAGCACGAATGCGGGAGTGGCGGCATTGATGTAGTCGCCAGGCTGCAGTGCCTCGACACGGGTGACGATGCCGTCAATCGGGGCGGCGATGGTCGTGTAGGAAAGGTTGAGCAGCGCATGATCGAGTTCCGCTTGGGATTCCTGCACCGTCGGATGTTGGTCCGCTGGAGTAGTCGGGTCGCCTCCGAGGCTGGCGAGGGTGGCATTGATTTGCTGTTGATCGGAGACCACGTTCTGCTGCGCCTGGTTGCGCGCGTTCAGGGTCCGCTCGACCAGCGATTGGGGGGAGATACCGCTTGCGAGCAGGCGTGTCTGACGCTCGTACTCGCCCCTCTGATACTCGAGCGCGCTCTGAGCCGACCGGAGATCGGCCATGCGCTGCCAATACGTCGCCTTCAGCGATTCGATTTGCAACCGGGTATTGGCGAGGCGCGCCCGCGCTGTGTCCACGGCAATGCGGAAGGGGCGATCATCGAGGCGGATCAGTGTTTCTCCCGGGTGCACGGGTTGGTTGTCGTGCACGTCGACTTCGATCACCCGCCCCGACACGTTCGGGCTGATCGACACCTGGGCCGCGCGGAGATAGGCATCATCCGTCGATTCATAACCAATGCCCGCCAGGTAAAAGTAAAGTGCGACACCTCCGGCGATCACCGGCACGCCGATCATGAGCGGCAAACGCAGTCGTTCCCTCCAGCGACTCACCGGTGGTGTCTGAGACTCGCGCGGTTCGGCGACAGGGCTCTCTGCGGCCGGAGTGTCGTTGGTAGGGCTTGGAGCATTGATTCTATCGCCCCTATCCTCGATCACTACGCTCATCCCATGGTCCTCAGGTTCTTGCGGCATCGTGCGGGTGTGCGGCTTCTCGATGAAGCGCTTCAAGCGCCACCAAATTCGCGTGGACGCGCGCGAGTAATTCCATGAGCAGCGGCAGATCGCGCAGGGCGAGGCCATTCAGTGCCTCAGCGTTGGTCTTGCTCACGACGTGCCAGATGCGCTCCACAACGGGTTTCGCGCTCTCCGTGATGGTGAGTAAATGCGCTCTGCGATCTTGCGGGTCCGGGCGCCGCTCTGCCCAGCCGCCGGCCTCCAATCGATCCAGGATCCGCACGAGGTTCGTGGGAACGATGTCGCTGGTTTCCGCCAGTCGGGTCTGGTTGATACCCTCGCAATTCGCGAGCACGGCGAGTGCCTTGCACTGATGCAGCGTTAGAGACAGTCCCCGCGTGTGCTCTTCGAACCTCCTGGCATAGAGATAGCCCACATCATCCAGGAGAAAACCTAAATGTTGATGCCAATGCATACCGCAGCACTCTAGTCATCCATCCCGGCTGGAACAATCTCCATTGGGTAGATGCTGCGTTTCACGGCACCCACCGTGACCTGGACGACTCGCGTGGAGAATGTCGAGGAGGGACCCCTCAACTCGTCGCGGTAGTCACACGCTGAAAAACGGTGGCGCGGGTCCGGGGTGTGCTTACAATGACGCGTTCGACGCCGCGGCTATCGCGTTCCAGGCGGATCAACATTCCAGGTGCAAGCCCCGGTGCCCAGAATCGAACCAGGTCTGGACCGACGCTGACAGCCGGATAGTGGCCGACTCCATACTCTCCGGTGATGACGACTTCGAGCTCGGCGCCTTGGGCCAGGAAACGCAGCGTGGCGGCGGCGCAATCACTGCGATAGACATCGGGCGCAGCTTGCACGACTTCGGTGGCACTCGAGGGTGCACCGCTGACGCGCCGGGCCACGTGCCAGCCCGAGCGATCCAGGTATTCGATATCACCGGTCGTGGGCTGCGGGTGCGGACGGAACAACATGTCACCGTTGCCCACATCGATCGCAATGGGCCAGTGGTCCGCGGACGCGGGGCGCGTCTCCAGCGGAACCGGCGAGCCCCCGAACTGGCTCAGAGCCAATTGCCCCTCTTTGTCAGCCAGGCTGAACAACATGCCCGTATCTGGCGCGACGTATTGGCCCAACAATGACTGGTAGGAAGCCGCGGCAGGCGCCGGCGTGGGTTCCTGAAGTCGGCCTTCCAACAGGATAGCCACGATCTTCTGGCTGAGGTCGACGGCGGGGGCAGGCCGGTTGAACAGCACCACCACGTCCAACTCTTGGTCCGGGACGGTCAAGAACTGGGCGGTGACACCCGGAAAAGTGCCTGCATGTTGTACCAGCCGCAGGCCGCGCCAAGGTTTAGTGATCAGGCCCAAGCCGTAACGCGATTCCTGACCGTTCGAGAGCAGGGTGGTGGTGGCGAGCGCCTCGAGCGATACCGGGCCGGTGGACGAACGCAAGTAGGCCGCCCAACGCAATAGGTCGTCCACGGTCGAGATGACCCCGGCATCGCCGAACAACTCTTCGGCGAGACAAACACTGTGTTGCCACCCGCGGCCGGAGCGTTCGGAGGCACGTTGATACGTGGTCGCGACTCCTGCTTTCACCGGCACATCCCAACGTGGCAGCGAAGTCGACTCCAGCCCGGCGTCGGCGAAGATACCGCCGCGTAGCACGTCTTCCAACGGAGCGCCCACCGCCCGCTCGATTGCCCAGGTGAGCAGCATAAAGCCGGCATTGCTGTAGCTCATTCCTTGGCCAGGCGGAAAGTTCACCTCCGTCTGCCGGCACTGCAAGGCTGCCGGCCTGCCAACGGGCATGAGGGTGAATCCATCGAACACGGCATGGTCGATGTAGCAGCGCAGTCCGCCGGTGTGCGTCATCAACTGGCGCAGTGTGGGCTCGCGCTGCTGCGCCGTCAGCTCTGGAACCCATCGGCCGATGGGCTCTTCCAGATCCAACTTACCTTCAGCCGCCAGGCGCAACGCAGCGGCGCAGGTGAAGTGCTTCGTGATCGACGCCACCGGCATCCGGGTTGCCGGTGTGTTGGCAACCCCGTGCTCGACATTGGCCATGCCGAACGCGGCTCGGTAGACCAACTCGCCCCGGTGTGCCACACCAACGATGCAGCCTGGTGCATCGTCGCGGCGGTAGGGTTCGAAGAGCTGCTCCAGCCGGGCGCTCACGTTCCCTTCGTCAGCCAATCTTGGTCGTATCGTAGGTTCCGAGGCCCGGCTTGAAGGTCTTGTCGTCGAGGAATTGTTTCATGGCCACGTGCCGGCCATCGGACTTATCGTGCCAATTCAGGGCTTCCTGCGCACGGATCAGGTACTCCTCGGCGTTTTGGTAAGTCATCTCGCGCACGCGCCGCACGGCGTCCTTGGTCGCCTTAGCGGTGAACGGATTCTTTTTCAACAGCTTGTTGGCCACCTCGATTACGCGCGCCTCGAGCTTATCGGCCGGCAGCGACTCGTTGACCAATCCTGCGGCCTCAGCGTCCCTGCCAGTGAGGTTCTCACCCAGGAGCGCGTGATACATGGCCTTGCGCATCGGCATGAGCTCGACAGCGACCTTGGTAGCGCCGCCGCCGGGCAGAATGCCCCAGTTGATTTCCGACAGGCCAAACTGCGCATCGTCCGAGCAGAACGCGAGATCGCAGGCGAAGAGCGGGCCGTAGGCGCCGCCAAAACACCAGCCGTTGATCATTGCGATGGTCGGTTTCTGATAGTTACGCAGCCGCTCCCACCATGTATAGGCCTCGCGCTGTGAGTTGCGCACGCCCGGAAGCCCCTGCGCTTCGGTCTCACGGAAGTATTCCTTCAGATCCATGCCGGCCGACCAGGCATCGCCCTCGCCGGTGAGCACCAACACGCCCACATCGTCGCGGAACTCCAGCTCGCCGATCACGCGCAGCATCTGCCGATTCAGCTTTGGGCTCATGCAGTTGCGCTTTTCCGGGCGGTTGAACTTAACCCACGCAATGCCGCCGCGTACGGTTGAACTGACTGTATCGGCTTCGGCTCGCGAGGTCATGGTCATCTCCAGGCTAATGGGCGTGGAAGACAGTTCTATCATATAACTGATTCGGTTACCATCGGGCCCATGAAAACCCGGTCTCGAGCTTCCCTGCAGGAACCCCTTCTCGGCCTGACGGGCTACGTGCTGCGCCGCGCATCGATCGCCACCCTGGCCGAGTTCAGTCAGCGGCTGGCGCCCCTGGATCTGCGCCCGGTAGACGCGGCGCTGCTGGTCCTGCTCGGCGCCGCGCCCCAGGTTACCCACAGTGAAGCCGCCGCAACCTTGGGGTTACGGCGACCGAACCTCGTGCCTGTCGTGGCGGGGCTGCAAAAGCGCGGCCTCCTCGAGCGCAAGCGTGTCGATTTCCGTTCCGAGGGCCTTGTGCTAACTCAACAGGGGGAGGCGCTACTGAAGAAAGTCCGCCGGATTATCGCGCTTCACGAAGAGCAGCTGATCGAGCGCGTGCCGCCGGAGTTGCGTCCGATGGTTCTGCCGATCCTCATGGCGCTGTGGGGTCATGGCGATGAGGCGCGGTCGCGTTAGATTCAGGTGTCCATTGGACTGCGGCCGGCGCGTGTCCGGAACGCCGCTAGTCCCAGTCGACTCATCTCAGCGACCCGCAGTTGGCGCTGACGCTTGGGGTGCGCATGTGGTACCGCCAAGTGTGACTTGCCCCAGCGCGGGGAGTTCGGCGGTTGGAAACGGCTGCAGTGAGTTGCCAGCCGGCGGCACGCAGTCATAGTTCAGCATAAAGGCCATGACCGCCGCATAGTCATCCGCTGGTAGGGAGCCGGGAGCCGTGAGCGGCATCGATTGCGTCACGACACTGCGCAGTTGCGTGGCAGTGAGGTGCGAGTGACCGAAGCCCGGCCCGGTGAGCGCCGGCGCCGAAAGGCCCTGCAAATTGGCGCCGTGGCACGCCGCACATGCCTTTGCGTAGACTTCGCTACCCCGTGCGACCTGTTGCATGGTGTATGGCGCAGAGCCTGTTGAGCGGGTCGGAGGCTCCGCGGATTGGTTGCCACCCTGGGGCGCTTTAGCGAGTGCCACTTGGCCAGTCGCCTCATTCACAATGGTGGGGGCGGAGCCCAGCCGGTAGGCGATCACGCGGCTGCCTTGGGAAGCAGGCAGGTTCGGAGTCTGTTGGTTTCCAGCTTCACCGACCACCACGGTCAGATACTCGTTACCATTGAGCCAGTACGCGGAAATTGGAGCCACTACAGCCGATCCGGTGAATTCCTTCCAGTACTGACGGCCCGATGATGCGTCGAACGCGTATAAGTTGCCTCCCACGTCGCTTGTAAAGGCGAGCCCCGTCGCGGTGATCAGCACTCCGCCCTCCGCGGGGTAGGGCAGCGCGTTGCGCCAGCGAATCTTTCCCGTGCTGACGTCGATAGATGTCAACATTCCCGTTCCGTTCTGACGTTTCGGAAGAGGTCCACCCGTGTACGGTTGGCCCGGGATGTACTGTGGATCGTCGCTTGTGATCTTCCAGATGGCACATTCTTCCGTGCTAGGCACGATAAACGAATTGCTGTTGGGGTCGTACGTGCCGCCATTCCACTCGATCCCGCCGCCATGATTGGGGCACGCTGCGGTGCCGTCGCGGCTGGGTTGGGTATTCAGTCCGGCCTGATTGTCGAGTGCCAGACGGTGCACGACCTTGCCGGTGGTGCGATCCATCACCAGGAAATTCCCCGCCTTGTCGCCAACCGCCACGAGCGGGCGTGTCTGACCCGCTACCCGGCCGTCGAAAAGGACGGGAATCATGGCGGGATCGTCGTCGTGCGTGTCGTTCTGCAGGATCTGGTAGTACCACTTTATCTTCGGCTGTGGGCCGGAGATGTCGAGGGCGACGAGCGAATCCGTATACAGATTCCTGCCTTCCCGACCCTTGAGGACCATGTCGGGGCCGGGATTGCCGGGCGCCACGAACAAGATGTCGTTGGCCTGGTCGAGCGCCACTCCACTCCACACGGCGCCCCCGCCGTGCCGCCAGGACTCACCGGGCCAGGTTTCGTGGCCGGGCTGTCCAGGGCCCGGGATGGTCTGCCAATCCCACAGACGCCTACCATCCTTGATGCTGAAAGCGCTGACGAGCCCGAGTGTGCCGTCATCGCCACCCCCCGTGCCGAGGATGAGTTGGTTTTTGTAGACGTACGCCGCCATGGAATAAAAGCTGTTGCTGGTATCCCGGCAGCCCTGCACATTCCATTGGCTCTTACCCGTCACCGCATCGAGCGCAATCACACGACAGTCCTGTGTCGCGATGAATACCTTGCCGTCGGCAAGACCCACGCCACGGTTCACCGCGTACAGCAGCACGTATTGAGGGTTGTAGGGCGACTGCCACCGTAGCTTGCCATTATGCGCATCCAGCGCGAGCACCCCATCGTGCGGCGTCGAGAGATACATCGTACCGTTCCAGATCAGCGGCGCCGCCTCCTGTTCTCCGTCATCGGCAATGTTGGTCTTCCAGGCCATCCTCAACTTACTGACATTGAACTTGTCGATCTGCGTCAGTCCCGTGTAACGGTTTCCGGCGTAGGTCTTCGCGGGTAGAAGCCAATCGTCGTCATCGTGCGGGGCTTCGAGCAACGTTTCTGTGCCCGGGAAGTTCGCCGGGTGCAGGCGGTCCGGGTGGGCCGCTGCGCTCACGGGGCTGAAGATCGACAGCAAAGCGTCGGTCACGAGAAACAACACCGCCAGCACCACGATGGTCTGAGGACTCTGCAGGGCGGTTCGGATAAGAGGCCACATCGCTTCGGTCTCCCTTCACGCCCGGCGAGCACAATAGCCACCGTGGTCGGGGCATAGAGTGGGAAGGAGCGGTTGCAGCCTGATTTCGCGGCGGCCGGCCTGTATTTCATCCGTAACAGTGCGGTCGTAGATCTCCTTGGCGTACATGCGGCTCGC
>JAQGOE010000237.1 GCA_028293725.1 Gammaproteobacteria bacterium
GATGGGCAGCGGTGGCTTCGGCTCGTACGGCGCCGGCCTGTTCGAGCACCCTCATGTAACGCTCCGCGTGGCCTCTGCCGAGGTGCGCCGCGTCTGCAATTTCGTCAAGGACCAATGCGTGGTCGAGATCGCGCGCTTTGGCCAGAACTCCGAGGATCCTGAATACGACTACGGTCTCACTTTCCGGCATGCTCCACTCCGCAGCTTGGTACTGGGAGATACCCTAGTCCGTCAGGTGCAAGCGCGAGGTTAGTATTTTGCGCGGTACGGGATCCCGCCGGTCAGGTTACCCCGGCCTCGCCGAGCCACAGCACGGTTGCGCCGCTTGTATTGGTGGGCAGGCGGGAACATCGTTGCGTTTGAAAAGAGTGCCATGCGACTGCCGTATGTTGAGTGGAGCGGTATCGCAGTTTAGCTCAAACCTTACAGGATCATCCGCCTGCGCGCTCAAGCGGCAGAATAGTGCGCCTGCGCGTCCCCCTCCAGTTTCGGAGGGCGGCTACTCCCCAATGAACAGCATCGGATTAACAGTGTGCGGTCCGTCAGGTCCATTGATTCGCACATGTTCGCACTCACCACGGAACCGTCCGGCCCAGGTAATCCAGATACTGAAGACCGGCTTTTCCGGCCTGCGCCTCTATTGTATTCGCCAGGTTCGGTATGCTCTCGTCGATACTCAGACGCGCTTGGGGGCCACCCATATCCGTCCGCACCCAGCCCGGAGCCATGAGTAGTAGGGTCCGCGGATCATCGGCGTGGCGGGCGGCGAAGCTACGCATGAACATGTTGAGCGCCGCCTTGCTGCCACGATAGACCTCATGGTTTCCGTTCTCATTGTTGGCGATGCTGCCCTGTCCGGAGGACATGACTCCGATCGTGCCACTCGGGAGCACCAGGTCCTGCAAGGTCTCGACGACGCGCATGGGACTGAGGGCGTTGGTTAGCATCACGCGTATAAATTCGTCGGTCGTAACATTGGCGATCGTTTCACGATGGTCGTTCGTGACGCCGGCATTGACGAACAGCAGGTCGAACTTTCTCGATGCCAGACGCGCTCGCAGCGCGGCCACTTGATCGGGGTAGACGACGTCGACGGTCTCGATTTCGAGTCGATCTTCAGCCGCTCCCAATAGATCATGCAGTTTTGATGTGGCTCTGACCCGCTCAGTGGCCACAACGTGCCAGCCGCGCTCGAGGTATTCCTCAACAAGGGCAAAACCAAGGCCGCGGGACGCGCCAATGAGAAGGAGCGATGAAGGTGGCAATTACAATTCTCCTTTAGAAAGCTGTCGATTGAGGGCAGAATGTCAGCTGCGGAATCATTGCGGAAGGCGCATCAGCCGCACTTCATACATGCGCCGAACGCCATCCCCCACGTACGCCACTTTCGACGCATGGCTGATACTGACCTGAACTTGTTGACCGCGTTGGACGCTCTGCTTGCTGAGGGCAGCGTGGCGGGCGCGGCACGGCGCTTGGGCCTGAGTGCGTCGGCGATGAGCCGTACGCTTGCCCGACTGCGAGCTGCCACGGGCGACCAGCTGCTCGTGCGTGCTGGTCGCGGCATGGTGCCAACTCCACACGCCACCGGTCTACGCAGTCGAGTGCATGAGCTGGCCCAGGATGCTCATGCGGTGCTGCGTCCGGCCGTCGCCGGTCTGGACCTCGCCCAGTTGAAACGAACCTTCATCATCCGTTCCAACGAAGGCTTTGCAGAAGTTTTTTCAGCACGGCTCCTCGCGGTGGTCACTGCGGTTGCGCCAAGGGTGCAACTTCAGTTCGCGCCGAAGCCTGACAAAGATGTGCGAGCGCTACGCGAGGGGGTGGTAGACCTCGAGATCGGTGTGCTCGGCAAGTCGGGGCCCGAGGTGCGGGTACAGGCTCTCTTTCGCGATCACTTCGTCGGCGCAGTTAGAAACGGCCACCCCCTGCTCGGGAAAGGTAAAATCACACCCCAGCGATACGCGGGGTTTGGTCACGTTGTCGCTTCGCGCCGTGGTAGCGCCAACGGTCCCGTAGACGAAGCACTGGCTGCCCTTGGCCTCACTCGCACGGTGGTCGCTGTGGTGCCCAGTTTCCGAGCCGCTTTAGCGGTTGCGAGCGTATCCGATCTAGTGGCGTTGGTGACTAGCTCGTTCTTTAACGCGACGCAGGGACATCGGACCAAGTCCGGTCCCGCGGTAGTCAGGAGCTTCCCACTGCCAGTTCGCACCGAGGCGATCACGGTCTCACAAATGTGGCACCCGCGCTTCGACGCCGATCCGGCGCATCGCTGGCTGCGAGGCTTGGTGCTGGCAACCTGCCGTGAACAGGGGCGATAGATATTTTATTCCCTCAGCCACAGCGGACTCTTCCAGGCCGCCAGCGCCTCCAGGAAGGCCTGCAACCTCAAAGGCAGGAATTTCCGATTCGAATAGACGGCGAAAACGGGGATTTGCGGGGAAGCCCACTTCGGTAACAGCCGTATGAGCGCACCGCTCGCGAGTGCTTCGTCACAGTAGGTTGACGGCAGTAGTCCGATCCCGTGACCCCGGTACACGAAGGTGCTGACCGAATTGAAGTCGCGGCTCGATATCGGCCCCGAGACATGGATGCGTGCTTTTTTTCTACCGTTGACCAGGTCCCAGTCGGTCTCGTTGTTTCTGGCGTTGAGCATCACACAGTCGTGCAGCTTGAGGTCCGCAGGTTCGACAGGAAGCTTTCGGCCTTTCAGGTATTCCGGGACTGCCACGACATAGCGAATGCTTTTGCCTATGCGAGTGGCAACGACGCTCGAGTCCTCCAACTCTCCGAAGCGGATCGCGACGTCAATATTTTCCGCAACCAGATCGAGGAACAGATTCGTGATGAAGAGGTCGATCCGGATCCGCGGCTGAGATTTCAGGAACCCCGAGAGGAAGTCCAGGAAGGGCTCCTGACCCAGAATGACCGGAACGGAAATCCTCAACATACCTTCGGGCGTCTTCTGTCCGAGAGTCAGAACTCGCTCAGCCTCTTCCAGGAGGGTCAGCGGTTCCCGGCACTGATTGAAGTACTCACGTCCCTGCGCGGTCAGGGTCACCCGTCGCGTTGTGCGTCTCAGGAGCGACACGCCGAGCTTCGATTCCAGCACCGATAACCGCCGGCTCACCGTGGAAATGGGCATACCCAACGAGCGGGCGGCCCGGCTGATGCTCTCGAACTGGGCCACTTTGACGAATATCAGGATGTCGTCGAGATTTGCCATGACGGGTCACTTTGCCATTTATGGAAATCAGATTCCAGAGTTTCCCATCTTATCAGTCGCCGTGCACAGCCTGACAATACCTCCCAACAGACGGGTGATTGGAACCCCAGGACCCACTCAGACTCGCAAGCGGGAGATTGATATGACTACGAAGCAGAAGACGATCATTGTGACGGGAGCCTCTCAGGGAATCGGCGCCGCGGTGGCTAACCTTTTCCTCGAGCGCGGATACAACGTGGTGGGTAACTCGCGCAAAATCAGTCAGAAGAACGAGCTGCAGCGCTCGGACAAGCTAGCCCTGGTTGATGGCGACATCGGCCTGGCCTCGACGGCCGAGATGATCGTGGGTACCGCGATAAAGCGGTTCGGCTCGGTCGATGCCCTGGTGAACAACGCGGGCATCTTCTTTGCGAAGCCGTTCACTGAGTACACGCCCGAGGACTTCCGGGCGTTGTCGTCCACGAATTTGGAAGGCTTTATCTATACGACGCAGTTGGCCGTGAAGCAGATGCTCGCGCAAAAGACCGGCGGCAGCGTGGTGAGCATCACGAGTTCTATCGTCGATCATCCGCTTGCAGTCTTCACTGCATCCGTCCCGATGATCACCAAGGGCGGTATCGACGCGATATCCCGGAGCCTCGCGATGGAATATGCGCCGCAGGGCATTCGCGTGAACGTGGTGGCTCCAGGCGTCGTGGATACCCCGTTGCACAAGAACAATCCCAAGGAGTTCCTGCGCACACTCTCGCCCCTTGGGCAGGTTGCGGACGCCAAGGACATCGCAGAGGCCGTGTTCTATCTCACCCAGGCGAGCCAGGTCACCGGTGAGGTGCTGCACGTTGATGGCGGCGCGCATCTGGGTCGGTGGTGATTGTGGTTAGTGCCGAACAACGGCTTAAGGACCTTGGCATAAACCTGCCTCGTCCACCAACTCCGCTCGGCGCCTACGTTGAAGCGGTGCAGGCCGGGAACTTGCTCTTTTTGAGTGGTACGCTGCCAGTGGAGGGAGGAGTCCCCAAGTTCCTGGGACGCATCGGAGGTGACTTGAGCGTCGAAGACGGACGGCGCGCGACTCGCCTGGCCGCATTGAACGCTCTTGCGCTCGCCAAGGAGCATTTGGGGTCGCTGGACAGGGTGAGGCGCGTAGTCCGTCTCGGGGTTTCACTCGTCACGACCCCCGAGTTCCGTGAGCACCCGAAGGTCGCGGACGCCGCATCGGAATTACTGCTCAGTGTATTCGGAGCTGACAAGACATCGACTCGCCTGGTCTTCGGCATGGCGAGCCTCCCGGTAGGCGTGTGTGTCGTGCTGGAGAGCATCTTCGAAATTGGTGACTGAGAGCCCCTCAGCTACGTAGCGGTGACTGGGGTAGTACAAGCAGAGCCCTGGACATGGCGGCGTCTGGAAAACTGCGATACGCTCGCACCTGAAGAAGCCATCGGAGGCAGCTGTGAACAGGACGAGCAACGCACTCACAGTCGCAACGTTAGTGGGAGTGGCCCTTTCCGGCGGTGCTGCCGTCGCGCAAGAAACAGTTCCTGTGTTTCGCCCCGAGATCGTGCTTGACCTCACGTGCCATGGTGACATGTCTACGCGAGAGCACGCCTTGCAAGAGTTCCTGCGTGCACGCGGATTCAATGTGTTGGACCTCTCCAGCAGCAACGACAATAGCGGCCGTACATTTCCGCAGAACGCCGTGGTGCTCGGCATCGATGCGCACAGCCGCATCGTGGAACTCGCCCGGCATGATCCGCCTGAGACTGAGAGCTTCGCTTTGTTGCTCGAGGCACCTCCCGCGGGGACGCGCGGCGCCGAACGGTTGCGCGATGAGCTGGAGCACTTCGGCCGAAAGGCTCTTCAGTGTACGGTGGAGTCGGTCCACTACGGGCATAACTTCCCGTCCGAAGCGGACGCCTACGAACAATCGGCTCGCGAGCTCCGGAGCGCGATTCGTAACGCTTCGCAGCGCTGA
>JAQGOE010000245.1 GCA_028293725.1 Gammaproteobacteria bacterium
GGGACGGCGCCGACTAATCCCGCAGTCGCGCTCGCAGTCGCGCGATGTGTTCCTGAGATAAGCCGATTTCCTCCAGGTAAGCCCGGGCGCCGCCGAACTTCTCGAGATAGGCGAGCATGTTGTGAACGCCGGCCTCAGGGCATTGTACGGCGTCGATGATCGCGGCCGGCTCCGCGTCGGCATAACGCTGCAGATACGCATCGCGGAGATTCTCAGTGCTCGCCGCGTAGTCGTAGGCAATCGCTTCGGGTACGACGTCCGCCACAGCTAGCATCAGCGCCGCGATGACTCCCGTGCGGTCCTTGCCGGCCACACAATGAAACAACAACGGGCCGGGAGACGCGGTGGCGATCACCTCCAACACCTCTTTGAGCTCCTCGCGCACCTGCTCGAGCATGGAGCGATTCCAAAGCTCCTTCGCCGAGTTGTCCGCTCGTCGCCGCCGCCATTCCTCCTGCGTGCGAGTGAGGAGGGAGATCTGCTCATAGCGGATGTGTTTCAGAACGCGGGTGATGGGGGTAGGGCTGTCGGCCACTTCGTCGGGCCAGCGCAGGTCGACCACCGTCTCCACCCCAAACTTCGCGAACGCCTGCAGTCCGGCCAGGGTGAGTTGTGCCAGGTCGTCGGAGCGTAGCAGGGAGCGCCAGCGGGTCTTCGAGCCGTCGACGGTGGGATAGCCGCCGAGGTCACGCGCATTGAGCAGGGAGGGGAAGTCGAGGAGTCGTTTGGCGTCGTGCATTTTGTCGCAGTTTACTTGAATCGGCCGGGCTTGCGCCGGAGAGGCGCCCGGGCATGGAAGGTTGAGTCCGGCAAGGCGGAGGCCGGGGAAGGCGAGTGCAACGGGCACGGTGAGTGCTGAATCGAGTGAGTGCCATGAGGCGGGCTCGCAGGAGGATTCCAATGACTTACGAAGTCGCCGATTTCATGCAAACGATCTCCACCGGCGTGTATGTCGTGGGCGTGTCCGACGGACGCAGGACGAATGCGTTCACGGCCTCGTCGGTGGTCCCGGTGTCGTTCAAGCCTGTGATGGTCGCCGTCGCCGTGGGAAACGAGCACGCCTCACGACCCGTGCTGCACAGCGGAAGGGCTTTCACAATCAGCGTGCTGAAACGTAGCCAGGTGGATCTCGCGAGTCACTTCGGCACCGTGTCCGGGCGTAACGCGAATAAGCTTGCGGAGGTGCGTTGGCGTCCGGGCTTGAGTGGGGCCCCGATTCTCGTCGACGCGCTGGCGTTCGTTGAGTGCGAGTTGGCCTCCCTGGTGTCGGCCGGCGATCATGAGCTGGTCCTCGGACGGGTGATCGATGGCGGGGTTCTGGCCACCGGGGAGCCGCTTCTTTACCGGGATACCCGCAATCTCGATGGGGCCCGGGAGCTCTACCCGCCGCAGATGGCGGACGCGGTTCGTGCGCACCCGTTCACAGTTCGCTGTTGATGCGGCGCAGTGGACGGGCCGCTGGTATACCGTCCCTCCTAAGTGATGCATACGCATAGCGCTAAAGGTCATTTGCCTGCGGGGCAAGAATCATGCGTAATAGGGCCCGTAGTTACCTTGCGTACATCCAGGAGGAGCGCGCGAGCATGATCACCTTCCTCGACCCGCCGCGGTTGCCGACGATCGATCTGTCGCTGTTTGATATCGGCGACCCCTGGCGAGATCACGTTGCAGCCCAGGTCGACTGGGCCGCCAGCACATTCGGCCTGTTCCAGATCCTGGGTCACGGTGTCGATCCCATTCTGATCGATACTTTGCTCGACCTGGGTGGCAAGTACATTGCCTTGGAAGAGCGCGCCCACGGTCACGGCGCGGAGCACTTGGTGGATCTACCCGGTTTTCATGACACGGTGGGGGAATACACCACGACCATGACGGGTCTGGGTCACAAGCTCATGACAGCCATGGCGCGCGGGTTGCGTTTGGACGACAGCTTTTTTGTCGACCGCTACAGCGGTAATCCGGTAACGTCGTTGCGGATTCGCGAGTACCCGGTGGGCCGTACCAGGCTGGCTGGCATATCGACGCCGGCTGTACCGGCGCTCCGGACCAAGCTGACCGGTATCCCTGCGGGTGGCGTACCGACGGCCGGCGCACCGGCGACCAGCACTCGGGTGGATGCAGCGGCGGATCGCGGACTTCTCACGATCGTGAAGCTGGGTGAATCGGAAGACCAGCAGGTGTTTTTCGACGGTCAGTGGATTGATGTTCCGGCACTGCCCACTGCGCTGTTGTGCTACGTCGGGCCGGTGTTGGAGCGACTCACTCAGGGACACTACGTGTCGGCCGCGCATCGGCTGAGTTCGGGGGATGCACGCAGCCGCCCGTCACTTTCCTTCGAATTCGAGCCGGCGTCGGATGCGGTGCTTGCGCCGGTCGCGGGTGTTCGGCCGCGGTCGGGCGGTTGGGAAGCGCGGCCTATAGCCGCTATGCCTTGGCGGCCCGCTGCTGACTCATCGCGACACCGCCCAGGATGAGTGCGGCCGACGCGGCCATTGACAGTGTAGGTGCCTCCCCTAAGGCGAGCCACGCCCAGATGACACCAAACAGCGGTACGAGGTAGGTCACCGTGGCGGCAAGTGGCCCGCCTATCCGGAGAATGAGTCGGTAGTAGACGGCAAAGGCGATGCCTGTACACAGCACGCCGAGCAGTATCGCGCTCACCCACGACATCACCGGGATCGTGTGGCTGGGCCACGTGTAGATTGCTAGCGGTGATACCAACAGGCTGGCGGTGGTCAGGGTTGCAGCCGCAATCGCACTGGCAGGAATGCCTTTGAGATGGCGCCGGATGACGTTCACACCGATGCCGTACAAAAATGCGGCCGTCGTGCCGGCAAGCGCCGCAGGGGCGACACTCGCGCCGGCGGTTTTTCCGCTCGCGAGCACCACGACTCCAACAAAACCCGCGAGTAATCCTACAGCTCGCAGGGTTCCAATTTTCTCGCCGTAGAATATGAACGCGATGAGGGCGGCAAACATGACCGCCATGGAATTGGTAATGGCGCCGATGCCGGCCGGCGCACGCTCGGCGCCCCAGGCAAACAAAATAAAGGGAATGGCCGAGTTGATGGCTGAGATCCAGGTGAGATGCAGCCACAGGGTAGGCGTGAACTGGGAGCGCGCGCGCCACAGGAACGGCAGTAACACAACGGCGCCCAATGCCAGGCGTACCTCCACGAGAGCGAACGGGCCGAAATCGGCGGCCGCAACACGCATGAATAGAAATGATCCGCCCCAGATGGCGCCGAGTAGCGTCAACTCGATGGGTGTCAGCCATCGTGCCGTATGCGTCGCCGCCGTGGGCGCGGACGCGGGCGTAAGGGTTACCGGACGCGCCGTAGTGACTTCAGACAAAGACATTTAGAACCAGGCTCCTAGGCTTTACGGCGCGGCGACATTCTCCCTCGTTGTAGACAATTGGCAAGGGCATGCTCGCGCCAATTTACGTTGAAATCCGGCCACCGCGACCTTGGTGCTGCTGACCAGCATAGTTGTGTGGGGGCCGGATGCCACCCGATTCGTGCCATTGAGTCATAATGTGAACCTATGCTGAACTCCACCGAGCGTTTTTCGAGTCGGGTCGAGAATTACATCAAGTATCGTCCCAGTTATCCGCCTGCGGTGCTGGAGTTGCTCAGTGTGAGGTGCGGGCTCGCCGCAACTTCCGCTGTCGCTGATATCGGTTCGGGCACCGGTATTCTGACCGAGTTGCTGCTCGAGACGGGCGCCGAGGTTTTTGCGGTCGAGCCGAATCGCGAGATGCGCGCGGCGGCCGAGCGGCTTTTGAGTGACTACGGACGGTTTCGTAGCGTCCCGGGCACTGCTGAAGCAACGACGTTGCCCGATGCGTGTGTTGATCTCATTACCGCCAGCCAGGCGTTCCACTGGTTCGATGTCCAGAAGTCACGGAGCGAGTTGGCGCGCGTTCTGCGGCCGCGGGGTTGGGTCGCACTCATCTGGAACGAGAGGCCGCTCGAGGCGGTGCCGTTGCTGGACGAATATGACGCGTTGTTGCGGCGTCATGCACCCGAATATGACCGGGTGCGGGACATGAGGGCCGACGAGATGAAAATGCGCGAGTTCTTCGGCCGGCGCCCCGAGGTTACGGTGTTTCCGAACCGGCAGAGCTTCGATTACGCGGGATTCGAGGGGCGGCTCATGTCGTCGTCGTACGCCCCCGAAAGCGGCGATCCCCAGCACGAGCCCATGATCGCCGGTCTGCGCAGCCTGTTCGAGCGGCACAACCGCGCGGGGAAGGTGCTTTTTCCTTATCGCACGCTCGTTTATTTCGGGCGGATGGATTAGGAGCACCGCCACGCCGCTCCGCGGCAGGGCCACGCTATCATAGGCGGGCCAGGTCCATCGGGAGCCTATAACGGTGAAGAATCCCCGCGGGCGCGAGTATGCCCGCCACAGGTACGCCTGCCGGTCGCTCGAACGGCTCGTTTCGGTCGCTTTGCTGGCGCTCCTGGCCGCGCGGGTGGCCGCGGTGGGCGCGGCGCCGTTACCCCCACCGGTGGATGCGGCTATTACCACCGACCCGGCGCGGGACGCGGCCCATCCGGCCGCGATGTATCAACTTGCGATACCCAGTCACGATGCGGTGATGTTCGGGGTTTTCTATCGTGCGGCCGGCGCTGACCCGCATCCCACGGTGCTGTTTTTGCACGGGTTACCGGGTTTCGAGCAGAACGGCGACCTGGCGCAGACCCTGCGGCGCGCAGGCTGGAACGTGTTGATTTTTCACTATCGTGGTGCCTGGGGCAGTGGCGGCACATTTTCTTTCAGTAACTGTATCGATGACGTGCATGTGGCGCTGGAGTACCTGCGGACGCCCGAGAACGTCGCGAAGCTCGGGGTCGATCCGCGCCGGCTCGCCTTGATCGGGAACAGTATGGGCGGCTTTCTGGCGGGAATCGGCGCGCAACGCGATGATGCGGTGTTGGGTGCGGCCCTGATTTCCGCTTGGAATCCGGGCGTGTTTGCGACTCGCCCCTCGCCGCAGCTCGATACGCAGCAGTTGGAGGAGTTCCGTGGCGATGTGGGGCCGCTCAGCGGTACGACTCCCGAGGCGCTGCTGGATGAGGCGAAGAAGAACGCCGCCGCATGGGACTTGGTGTCGCACGCTAATTTGTGGGGCTCGCGGCCGGTGTTGGTGGTGGAGTCAGACGACTTTCTGCACACCGATGATGTTGCGATCGCGAGCGCGGTGCGCAAGGTGCCTTCGGGGCAGATTACAGAAGTGCAGATGCCAACCGATCACGGCTACTCGGATCACCGTATCGCGCTGGCGGCAACGCTGCTGGGTTGGCTGAAACAACTCGAGCCGTCGCGGTTACCGCGGCATTCAGATCGCGTGCGGCAGAGTGGGCCGGGCGACATCCGCTGAGTTAGGCGTGTAGCAGGGTGGCTAACTCGCGGAAGTGATCGAGTGTGGCGACGCTCGATATTCCATCTATCGGGCCGCGGTGATACCCGTATGTCATGAGCACGAAGGGGACGTTAGCGGCGTGTGCGGTCGCGGCGTCTACCTCGCTATCACCGACCATGAGCGTCGCTGCCGGAGGTGTGCCAAAGCTGTTCAAGACCTCCAGCAGAGCGCGGGAATCTGGTTTGCGGAAGGGCAGCGTGTCGCCGGCGACGACGCGTACAAAGAATCGCTCGATGTCGAGGCGCTTCAGGATCATTTCCGTCAGGCGCGTCGGCTTGTTCGTGCAGATCGTCAGTGTCAGGCCGAACGCCTGCAGGCGCTCGAGCGTTTCGGGCACGCCCGGAAATGTGCGGGTGAACGCGGTTGGGTCGGCCTCGTAGTGCTCGAGAAATTGCGCTAGGGCCTTGCTCGGGTCGGCGGACACACACTGGCGTGCGGCCAGCGCGCGGGCGATCAGGGCGGAGGCGCCGTCGCCGACCATCGTTCTGATTTCGGCGAGCGCGAGCGGGGGACACCCCAGATCCGCCAGCATGAGGTTCACCGCGCGATGCATGTCCGGGGCGCTGTCGATCAGCGTGCCGTCAAGATCGAAAACCACGAGGGCGGGTTGCACTAAAACGGGTCTCCTCAAAAGAGCCAGAACACGAGGGGAGGTATGGGGGTCGCGGAGCGCGAATTCTATGGTGATACAGTGTCGCACTGCCACGAGCTTTCTGTTGTCATGAAATTTGCCGAGTTCCAGCCGGGTATGGTTTTCACTGCCGGGCGCCGCGCCGTGACGGCCGAGGAGATCGTGGAGTTCGCACGCCGCTACGATCCCCAATGGTTTCATACGGATCCGGTACGAGCGGCGGCCAGTCGCTGGCAGGGTCTCATCGCCAGTGGCTGGCTGACTTGTTCGATCGCCATGGAACTGCTGGTGACTCATGTGCTCGCGGATTCCGAGTCGATCGGCTCGCCGGGGCTCGAGCAGGTGAAATGGCCCCATCCGCTACGGCCGGGCGAGGAGGTGGAGTTGCGCGTGGAAGTTCTCCAGACCCGAGTTTCGAGTTCTGGAAAGGTCGGCATCGTGCGGTGGCGGTGGATTCTCACGACGCTGACGGGGGTCCAGGTGCTGGATGTCATCGGCACGAGCCTGTTCGAGGTGGCGGCGGCCGCCTAGACCAGGAGCGGCGGATTTTTTGCCCCGCGCTTCGGTGGCTTGCGTGGGTATTATTATCGTGCCAATAATATCCGACGCCGGGCTGCGCGCAAACACTTCGGGCGAGTTCCATGATGACGCCAATGCGTCTGCTGGCCGTCGCTATCGTCATCGCTGTGGGCAGTGGATGCGGATCGGACCCGCATGCAGGGGCTGGCGGCAAGGGCGCGCCCGAAGAGAAGGTGTTGTACGTCTATAACTGGGCGGACTACATCGGCAAGAGCACGCTGGCGGATTTCGAGCGCGCCACCGGTATCAAGGTCGTCTACGACATTTACGACGCCGACGAGACACTCGAGGCGAAGATGATGGCAGGCGACTCCGGCTACGACATTGTCAGCACTTCGACAGACTATTTCAGCCGGCAGATCAAGGCCGGGATCTACCAGCCGCTGGATCGCTCGAGGCTGCCGAGCTGGAAAAATCTCGATCCGCATGTCCTGGCGATCGAGGCTGAGTCGGACCCCGGTAACCGGTACGCCATGCCCTACCTGCGGCATGTCAACGGTTTCGCCTACAACGTCGACTTGGTCAAGGCGCGCATGCCCGACGCGCCGCTCGACAGTCTCGACATGCTTTTCAAGCCGGAAATCATTGCGCGTTTTGCCGATTGTGGTGTGACGCTCCTGGATTCCGCCGAGGACGTTCTGCAGCTCGCGCTCAACTACCTGCACCTCGACCCGAACACGACGCGCAAGGAGGATTATCAGCGTGCGGAGCAACTCATTCTCGCGGTGCGGCCGTATATTCGGGCGTTCGATTCCACCGAGTACATGAACGGGCTCGCCAACAAGGAATTCTGTATCTCCATGTCATGGTCCGGCGACTACGCGGCGGCGCGCGCCCGCGCTAAGGCTGCCGGGGTGGGGGTGAATCTCGCGTTCACGGTGCCAAAAGAGGGTGCCGGCGGCTCTTTCGACGCGTTCTTGATTCCGGCCGGCGCGCCCCATCCGCAGGCGGCGCACCAGTTTCTCGAGTTCATGTTGCAGCCGCAGGTGATCGCGGCGGTTACGAACTTCATCCATTACGCGAATGACAACCTGGCGGCCAACGCCTACGTGGATCCACAGACTCTCAACGACCCGTCGGTCTATCCGACGCCGGAAGTCGAGGCGCGATTGTACGAATCGGCGGAAGTGGCGCCGGCCCTCGAGCGGATCCGTACTCGCACCTGGACCCGGATAAAAACAGCGAAGTAACTCCACCATGTCACGTCTGCACATTACCTCCGCGACCGAGCTGACCATCGACCTGGGTGACGGCCGGCGCTTCGCCGTGCATCCGTTGTGGCTGCGCGAGCGGTGCCTCGATCCCGAAACGTTCGATCTGCGGACCGGGCAAAGGTTGGGCGATCCTTCCGATCTGGATCTGAACCTGACGCTGAGCGCGGTGTCGGAGCCGGAGCCGGGGCACATCCGGGTGCGGTTCAGTGATGGTCACGAGGCGAATTTCCTGGCGCACGACATTCTCGCGGAGGCGGCGCTCGTGCCGGGGGCGCATGACATCCCGGCCCCCCGTCTGTGGGATGGGTCTTTGAAGAGTTTTCCACGTGCGGAGTGGAGCTCGAAGCCTGGCGACGGCGAGCTGGCGGGGTGGGTGACCGACTTCCTGGAATACGGCTTTCTCATCTTCGGACGTGTGCCCCCGATTCCCCGCACGCTGTTCCAGGTGGCCGCGACATTTGGTTTTACGCGCGAGACCAACTTCGGCTCGCTGTTCGAGGTGCGCTCGGAGCCTGTGGCCACGGATCTGGCTTATACGTCGCTGCCACTCGATCCACACACCGATAATCCTTACCGGTGGCCGGTTCCGGGGGTGCAGTTGTTGCATTGCCTGGCGAATGAGACATCCGGGGGGCTTTCGACGCTGGTGGATGGTTTTGCTGCGGCCGAGGCTTTGCGGGTCCGCGATAAGGCGGCGTTCGAGGTGTTGGCGCGTACTCCGGTCCGGTTCCGATATCGTGACGATACGACCGATCTCGTCGCGAGTGCGCCGCCGATCGAGCTCGATGCGGCGGGGGGCCTGTTGGCGGTGCATTTCAGTCCGCGGTTGGATTTCGTGCCGTTGGGGTCGCCGGAGGTGCTAGATGGCTATTACCGGGCACGCCGGGCGTTCGATCACCTGTTGCGGTCGCCGCAGTTCGAGATCCGGTTCCTGCTGGAGACCGGGGATTTGCTGATGATGGATAATCGGCGTCTGTTACATGGGCGCACGGGGTTCGATCCGGCGGAGGGGCTGCGGCATCTGCAGGGCTGTTATATCGATATCGATGGTCCGCGCAGTCTGTACCGGGTGTTGCGGCGGCGTTTGGCGGCGGTGGCTGCGGTTTCGGAGGAGGTTGGAGCATGACGAAGGCTATGGTGAGTTTTCGTCGCATGGAGGATGGGACGCGTGAGGACTATCTGCTTTTGGATAAGTCGGAGCGTGACTACGCCGTTCACCTGCCCGATCATGTGTTGGAGGCGCTGCGGCGGCTCGATCACTCTCTCGAGGGGTATCCGGTCAGCCGGCTCGGGCATTCACTGCAGGCGGCGACGCGAGCTCATGCCGACGGCGCCGATAAGGAGTTGTTGGTTGCTGCTCTGATTCACGACATTGGTGACGAGCTGGCTCCGTACAATCATGCGGAAATCGCAGCGGGTATTCTCCGGCCCTACGTGCGGCCGGAGGTGACGTGGATCGTTGAGCAACACGGGTTGGTGCAGTCGTACTACTACGCTCATCACCTAGGGGGCGATCGGAATGCGCGCGATCGGTTGAAGGGGCATCCGTGGTATGCCGCTTGCGAGTCGTTCTGTGCCCGTTGGGACCAGGTGTCGTTCGATCCTGACTATCCGACGAAGCCGCTGGAGTTTTTCGAGCCGCTGGTGCGGGAGATTTTCAGCCGCCCGGCGCATGACCCGCGCTATGCGTCTCCTGCTCCCGCTGCCGCTCCGCCCGCCGCATGAGGTAGCCGGCCAGGATGACGCACGCTCCGACGCCGCAGATGATCAGGCTCGCGAGTGCGTTGATGTCCGGGCTGACTCCCAGCTTCACTTTCGAATAGATCACCATGGGAAGCGTGCTCGCTCCCGGACCGGAGACGAAGCTCGAGATCACCAGGTCATCGAGCGAGAGCGTGAAGTTCAACAGCCAGCTCGAGAGCAGCGCCGGCGCGATGATGGGCAGGGTGATTTCGATGAAGGCGCGCGCGGGGCCGGAGCCCAGGTCCATGGCGGCTTCCTCCAGTGACCGGTCGGCGCTCTGCAGGCGTGATTGTATGGTGATTGTCGCGTAGGCGGTGCAGAAGACCACGTGCGAAATGACTATCGTCGTGAAGCCTCGATGGGGCCATGCAAACATCTGCAACATCGACACGAATAGCAGGAGTTGCGTGATGCCGGTGATGATCTCCGGCATCACCAGCGGCGCGTTCACCATGCCGGCGAGCAGGAGGCGTCCGCGAAACTTCGTGAAACGAACGAGCGCGACCGCGGCGAGCGTGCCGAGTACTACCGCGACGGTGGAGGCGGTGACGGCCACTTCCAGGGAAAGGAGGGCGGCTTGCAGTAGCTGCCGATTGTGGATCAGTTCCGTGTACCACATGGTGGAGAAGCCGCCCCACACATTCACCAGCGGTGAGGCGTTGAAGGAGTAGGCGATCAGGGTCAGGATCGGGATGTAGAGGACCGCGATACCGAAGCACAGGATCGTCAGCAGCAGCGGTGAATAGCGCCTTTCCATTTGGGCTTTTTAGGATTCCTGCTGCTTGACGTTGTAGTACTGATACACGGCGATCGGGCCGGCGAGCAGGACCAGGAAGGCTATCGCAACGGCGGAGGCCACTGGCCAGTCGTGGTTGCCGAAGAATTCGTCCCACAGGACGCGGCCGATCATCAGGTTGTCGGGTCCGCCCAGCAGTGAGGGGATGACGAACTCACCGACCGCGGGGATGAAGACCAACATGGAGCCCGCGATCACGCCGGGGAGCGACAATGGAAGGGTTATGTCAATGAATGCCCGCCATGGTGGACTGCCGAGATCCGAGGCTGCCTCGAGCAGGGTGTGGTCGAGTTTCTCCAGGGTGGCGAACAGGGGCAGGACCATGAACGGCAGATACGAATAGATGATGCCGAGGTAGACGGCCACGCTCGTGCGCATGATCTGGAAAGGCTGGTGGATCAGTCCGAGGTGGAGCAAGACGGTATTGAGCAGGCCGTTGTCGCGGATGATGCCCTCGAGGGCATACACGCGTAGCAGGAAGGACGTCCAGAACGGCAGGATGATGATGAGTAACAGGATGTTCTGCGTCGACTTGGAGGCTCTGGCGATGGCGTAGGCCATGGGATAACCGAGCGCGAGGCAGATGAGCGTCGAGAAGAACGCAGTGCGCAGCGAATAGAGGTAGGCGTACCCGTACACTTCGTCCGTGAACAGGTACTGGTAGTTCGACGGGCTCAGGGAGAGCTGCAGGTGGTGTTCGGGCGAGAGGGTCAGAACATCGGTGAAGGGCGGCACGCGCGCCGCGACTTCCGCGAAGCTGATCTTGAGGGCGAACGCGAACGGGATGAGAAAGAACACCAGTAGGAACAACAGCGGCGGCAGGATGATGAGCCAGCGGCC